>NZ_JAYGID010000030.1:0-176475 GCF_034931685.1 Synechococcus sp. CCY9202 | reverse complement strand
GCAGGATCTGCACAAACAGCTCCTCCAGGGCTCCGAGATGGCGGCGGCGGAAGTCGCTGATGCGGCTGTGGTCCGGCTGCTGGTTACCGGTCAGCACGCGGAAAGCCGCATCCTCATGGCAGGCCCGCTCGATCTTGCGAGACGAGGCCATGCCGATGCAATAGGCGTACAGCAACAGCAGCGTCAGCATCCTGGGGTCATACCCCTTCTCACCGCGGGCATCCTTCTGCCGGGCGGGAGACATGATCAGCCCAAAGTCCAGTTCCTCCACCAGCTCCAGCAGGAAGAACACCAGGTGATCGCTCGGCAGCCAGTCAATCGGCGACGGCGGCATCAAGCTGGTCTGTCCCGGAGTCCAGGGCCGGAAGGTCTTGGGCTTGCTCATGCCCCATGCTATCGACCAGATCCATTGCAGTCACTGAGATCTGAGCAGATTCAGGGGCGTATGTGGAGAATGCGGGCGGTGATCTATGCGCGACAGGCTCCTAGCCCGCCCTGCTCTTGGGCTGTTCCATCGACACGCGGGCTGCCAGTAGCTTCAGAACAATGATGGAAACGATGGTGCTGATCAAGGTGTAGGACAACACCGCAGGAATCAGGCCCTTGATCGAGGCGCCGTAGACCACGGCCAGTTGAGCGGCCAGCCCCAGATTTCTTGTGCTCGTCACCAGGGCCACCGTGGGGCGCTCCTTCGGATCTGGACCTGCCAAGCCGTAGCCGATGCCCAGACTGATCGCCACCATGGCGGTCATGACCAGCAGGCCGAAGAGGTTCTGGCTCAGGAACGGAATCAGTTGACCGGCGGTGATTGCCAGCAACACCACGACCATCACCATCAGCAGCGCCGTGGCCACCTTGTTGATGGTGCTGGTCCAGCGCTCGGCCCAGCCTGGTCGCCAGGTTTTCACCAGCAGCCCTGCGGCCAGCGGGATCAGTTGAACCCGGGTCACCTGGAGGGCGATGTCCAGTGGACGAATGTCCCAGCCACTCACCGGCCTGACCAGGGTGAACAGCCCCGCCAGCAAAGGCATCGAGAGGATCGCCACCAGGGCTGCCGACACCTGAATGCGGGCGGCCAGTCCGGAGGCCCTTTCCGGTGAGCTCGTCCGGCGGAGGGCCAGCGGCGCGCTGGGGCAGATCACCATCAGGGCGATGGCGAATCTGACGGGCACAGACAACTTGGCCGCCAGGGGAAGCTCCAGCAGCAGCAGTCCAGCCAGGGGAACCAGCAGGCAGGTACCGATCAGAATCCGGCCGAGCACTGCCGGTTGATGGCGGCTCAGGGCGAAGGTGGATCCCCGCAGCCCCAGACCCAGGGCAAACATGACCGTAAATATGGTGAGACTCACCAACAGGCCAATGATTGGTGGCATAGGAAGGGGGGCGGATTGATCGACGCGGTTGTGTGATGCTCTGGGCCTTCAGTTCACCACTCAAGCGCTGGCGGCTCCGGCAAGGAGCAGGACTAAAGCGGCGATCCCAATCAGGGTGAGGGCGATGGCCGTGAAGATGGCGATTGATGATTGGCTGATATAAACAAAGTCGTCCCGTTGTAGTCGTTTGAGCACGCGGAGGTGTTGGCGTGTTGCCGCTGCCATCGCCAGAATGCCTGTGAGAACGAATCCGATTGCAATCAGCCGCACGCTGATTCCGGCATGGGAACTGCCTTCGAAGCGGGAGCGCTCGATAGCACCGATGATCTTGTCGAGGCCGAATCCGAAACTGATCAGGGAGAGGCAGGTGCGGATCCAGGCCATCATGGTGCGCTCGGCCGCTGCCCGGCTGCGCTCTTTGGCCAGTTCGTTGTTGAGGTTGGTCATCGCCTTGGCTCCCTGACAGGGCTAGCGAAAAGGTCTGTGATGTGGTCTTCCAATTTCTGTTCGGCTTCCAATTCCTTGGCCAGAAAGAGATTCAGCAGGGTGCGGATCACGGCAATGGTGGCCAGCTGGATCAGGTTCTGCTCCGAGGGGGTGGCGGTGGTGGAAACGATGTCGGCGCCCAGCTGAAACTCCAGTGCCATGGACAGCCAGGTGCCGAAGGTGAGTCGGCTGCGATTTAAGGATCGTGGACCCTTCTGCCGTCGGCTGCGAGGCCAGAATCCTTGCAGCAGTGTGATCACCAGGCCAATCGCGACACACAGCAGCGACAGAAATTCCAGGCACAGCCGAAGTGGCTCTGCGATGTGCTCCATCCCCAGGTCCATCAGGGTGGCCAGGCCCATTGATCAGCTCCGCACGATGCAGCGAAATCCCATGTGGCAGGTGGATGTATCAATTCCCTGGGCCATGCGTGCCGACGGTCGGTAGCGGCGGCAATAGCTGGGAGCACAAAGGAACGATCCTCCTTTCACAACCTTGCGGGGCATGCTCTGGTGCTGGGAGGTGGGGTCGATGCTGGCCTCACGGGAGCCTCCCCGGGGATTGGGGATGGGGCAGCAGCCTGTCTTGGTCTGGTCCTGATGGCGCTGAACCTCGGCATCGGCGCCATGGTGCTGATACCAGTCATCGGTCCACTCCCACACATTGCCGATCATGTCGAGCAGCCCGTAGCCGTTCGGCGGAAAGGCCCCCACCGGCGAGGTGCGCTCCCAGCCGTCGAGCAGGCTGTTGTGATGGGGGAAGTCCCCCTGGAAGGTGTTGGCCATGGGCCGGCCGCCGGGGTGGAGCTCCTCCCCCCAGGCGAACTCAACCCCTTCCACCCCGCCCCGGGCGGCCCGCTCCCATTCCGCTTCGCTGGGCAGCTGCTTGCCGGCCCAGGTGGCGTAGGCCTCGGCATCCTCATGGGCCACATGCACCACGGGATGGTGCTCGCGGTTCTTGATCGAGCTGCCTGGGCCTTCGGGGTGGCGCCAGTTCGCTCCGCTCAGGTACTGCCACCAGCGGTAGGGGTCGCCCGTGCCGATCGGTCCGGGCGGTGGCACGAACACGATCGAGGCCGGAGCCAGAAGCTCCGGCAGGGCATCGGGGTAGTCCGTCGGATCCGCCGGCCGCTCGGCCAGGGTCACGTGACCCGTGGCCTTCACGAACTTGCGGAACTGGGCGTTGGTCACCGGTGAGCGGTCGATCCAGAAGCCCACCACCACCACCCGGTGGGCCGGAGCTTCCTCCGGGTAGTGGTGGTCGGAGCCCATGCTGAAGCTGCCCCCGGGGATCCAGGCCATGTCCCGCGCCGGCGGGCGCCCCGGCCGGAGAGCCGGGGCAGGTGAACGATCCAGGGCCATGGCGACTCCGCGGAGCGATGCGTTCCTCAGCCGCCGCCGCTCGCCGCGGCGGTCATCTTCTCCATCACCTCCTCCAGCGAGAAGCTGGCCGCCTTCTGGCGGGGCGGATACTCCTGGAACGTGGCCAGGAACCGCCCCACGATCGTCTGGGCCGGCACCAGCATGAAGGCGTGATCCAGCATCCAGTCCCAGTAGGTGTTGGAGGTGATGTCGGCCCGCTCGTAGGGATCAGTCTTGAGGTTGAAGATCTTGGGAACCCGCAGCGGCGTGAAGGGCTCGGCCCACACCTGCAGCGTGCCGGTGGCCCGCTGCTCCATGAACACGATCTTGAAATTGTCGTAGCGCAGGCCGGTGAGGTCGCCGTCGTCGGAGAAGTAGAAGAACTCGATCCTGGGGCTCTTGTCGGCCTTGCCCGTCCAGTAGTCGAGCATGTTGTAGCCGTCGAGGTGGATCTTGAAGGTCTTGCTGCCCACCTGATGACCGGTGAGCAACTTCTCCTTGATCTCCGGTTCCCCCGCCGCCGCCACCAGGGTGGGCAGCCAGTCGAGGTGGCTCACGATCTCCGTGAACAGAGTGCCCGGGGCGATCTTGCCGGGCCAGCGCACCAGGGCGGGCACCCGGTAGGCCCCTTCCCAGTTGGAGTTCTTCTCGTTGCGGAAGGGGGTCATGCCGGCATCGGGCCAGCTGTTCATGTGCGGCCCGTTGTCGGTGCTATACATCACGATCGTGTCATCGGTGATGCCCAGCTCATCGAGCAGATCGAGCATCTGGCCGATGCAGTTGTCGTGATAGATCATCACGTCGTGATACTCCGACTGCCACCGCCCCGATTGGCCAATGTCCTGGGGCCGCGCGTGGGTGCGGAAGTGCATGTGGGTGGTGTTGAACCACACGAAGAACGGCTCACCGGAGGCCACCGCATCGGTGATGAAGCGCTTGGCCTCCTTGATGAACTCTTCATCAGCGGTTTCCATCCGCTTCTTGGTGAGCGGGCCGGTGTTCTCGATGCGCTGGGTGCCGTCGCCATTGGCCCAGCAGTGCAACACCCCGCGGGGGCCGAAGTTCTTCTTGAAATCGGGGAAGTCTTCCTGCCTGGGATAATCGCGCAGCTCCGGTTCCTCCTCGGCATTGAGGTGGTAGAGGTTGCCGAAGAACTCATCGAAGCCGTGCATTGTCGGCAGATGCTCGTCGCGGTCGCCGAAGTGGTTCTTGCCGAACTGGCCGGTGCGGTAGCCCAGCGGTTTGAGCAGCTCGGCGATGGTGGGGTCTTCGGAGCGGTACCCCAGCTCGGCCCCGGGCAGCCCCACCTTGCTCAGACCGGTGCGGAACACGCTCTGGCCGGAGATGAAGGCGGCCCGGCCGGCGGTGCAGCTCTGCTCGGCGTAATAGTGGATGAAGCGGCCGCCCTCCTTGGCGACGCGGTCGATGTTGGGGGTCTGGTACCCCATCAGGCCATCGCTGTAGCAGCTCAGATTGCTCTGGCCGATGTCGTCGCCCCAGAGGATGAGGATGTTGGGTTGACCGTTGGGCATGGCTGTCGCGGAGGGGCTCGGGAGGGGGCGTGTAGGACACCACCTGCCCATAGTGATGAGGGTGGCAGGCTTGGACCACTCAAAAAGTGCAATCCTTGCGATGGATCGGCTGTGGTCGTTCGACGGCGTTGAGCAGCTGGCCCTCCATCTCGTCGAGGCTGGCCTGGATCTGCAGCCCTGCCAGCTCTCCGGTGGTGAGATGGGCGGTCAGTTGGCCGTCAGGACGCTCGGACCCCTGCGCCTGTTGCGCTTGCGGGTCAACCGCAGGCTTCACATCACGGGACCCAAACCCGCCGATCAGCAGATGGTGGCCCTCGTGCTCAACCCTGGGCAGCAGCACCAGGCCAGTGCGCCGCTGCGTGCCCATGGCGTGGCAGTGCTCCCGGACATGTTGTTCGGTCTCACGGTCTGTTCGGATGTTCACCTCTCCACGCTGGAGGTGCTCGATCTCGGCGTGATCATGCTGCAGCGCAGCCGCCTGAAGCGCTTCAGCAGCGAACTCGGCTGGGCTGATGTCGAATCCAGTGCCCTCACCTCCAATTGCCTCCGCATCAGTCCCGAACGGCACGGGCGCCTGCGCAAGTTTCTGTTGACCCTGCTCTCCAGCTGCGCCGCGCCCCCGGAACGGCTGAGACACGATCTGCTGCCTCTGGTGCTGGAGGCCATGGTTCACGGCACCAACAGCCATGCCAGCCTCTGCCCAGCTCCCACCCGGTTCGAACTGGTCAAGCAGGTGCAGCAGTGGGTGCAGGACCATCCCCGGGAACCGATCACTCTCGAGGCCCTCTGCCGCCAGGTCCACGCCGGCCGCCGGAGCCTGCTCCAGGGCTTTCGGGAGCATCTCGGGATGGGCCCCATGGCCTACATCAAGCTGCATCGGCTCCACGGACTCCGCCGGGAGCTGCTCGCGGCCGATCCACAGACCGTGTCCATCGCGGAGCTGGCCCTGCAGTGGGGCTTTCTGAACCCGGGGCATTTCGCACGCGACTACCGCCGTCTGTTCGGCCAACTCCCAAGCCAGACCCTGCATCGCGGCCGTCAGGGGCAGGCCTTCGCGGCCGCTGTCGCCTCCAGCTCCGGGAACACCTGCGCCCAGTCGTCCCGCATGCTCACCACGGTCCAGCCATGGCCAGACGCCTCATCGAGAGCTCTGTCGAGTCTGCCGAAGGCCGAGTGCCGGTCGTAGGCCACCTCCCGCTCGGCATCGTCATGGTGGAGGAGCAGGCCCAGCCGTGCCCCGGGAAAGGACGTGGTCCACGCCAGCATCTCCCGATCCCCATCGGAGTTGCCGAAGGCCGCGATCGGAGGGCGGCCGATCACGCGCTCGATCAGCAGGGGCTTGCTGGGCCCATCATTCAGCACCTCCAGCCCGGCCTCCCGCAGGATCACCGGGCGACCGTTCTGCAGGGCATAGCGGGTGCGGATGTTGGAGCCGATCACCTGCTCCGGTGGAATCCCGTAGAGCTCCTCGCTGATGACCCGCATGAAGGCGGAGCCGCCGGCCGAAACGATGTAGGTGCGGAAGCCGTTGGCGCGCAGGAGGTCGAGCAGCTCCCGCATGGGGGTGTAGAGGAGGGAGGTGTAGGGCCGCCGCAGGGTGGGATGGCAGGCGCTGCGGATCCAGGCGTGGGCCAGGTCGGTGAAGGCGTCGGTGCTCATGCCGGCGTGGGTGAGTCCCACCAGCTCCAGTAGCCCCTCCATGCCGAGGTTCCGCATCCTGGCTTCGCCATCCGGGCCGATGGCGGCGGCCACGGCCGGATGGGCCGCCAGCTCCGGCCTCTCATCCACCAGCCCACGGGCGCGCTCGATCGCAAAGGCCAGTTGGACATACATCGGCTGCTCCGACCAGAGCGTGCCGTCGTTGTCGAACACGGCGATCCGTTCCTCGGGCGGCACATAGCCCTCTCCCCCCTCCGTGGTGACCGTGCGCAGGAAATCGAGCAGACGCTCGCGGGCGGCGCCTTGACGCCAGGAGGGCAGCAAGGCTGACGCGGACGCTTCGCCAGCTCGTTGCTCCGATCGCGCTGGAGCGGCCGTCATGCTCAGCCATGCCGCGACCAGAAGGGTGGAAGCGAGCCGGAACCAGGGGCGGACTGCCATCAACTGTTCACTATCTCCTGGGCTGGCTGACGGTTCAGCGTCTGCAGCAAGGGAATCGACAGCACCACGGTGACCAGCACGTAAACGAGGATGGCAATCTTGATGGCTGGCAGCTCAGGGGCATAGGTGCCGGCAAACAGCAGGGCCAGCCCCGGGTTGCGCATCGAGGTCACCAGGGAGACCGTGATCCGCTCGTGGCGTGTGGCTCCCGCGAGGCCGTAGCCCAGCCCCAGGCAAAGCGCCACCAGGGTCGCCATCAATCCCAGTGCGATCCAGTTGGCGGTCACGAAGGGAAGGAGCAGGGGGCCTGTGGTGACCAGCACCACGGCCAGCAGCAGAACCAGCAGCGCGTTGGCGAGCTTGTCGAGCGGTCCTTGCCACTGCTGCGCCAATTGCGGCCAGCGCTGGCGCAGCACCAACCCCAGCAGCAGAGGCAGCACCTGGGACAGGCCCACCTGCTGGGCCACCTCCTGTGGCCCCAGATCCCAGCTTTGAACCGCGAAGGCGGCCCGATACACATCCGCCAGAACGGGGATTGAGGCGATCGCGGCCACGGCGGCGTCGACCTGCAGCACCGCGGCCAGTTCCCTGTCGCCGCCTTTCTTACCAGCCTTGCGCAGGGTCAGGGGCGCGCTCGGGCAGATCGCCATCAAGGCGATGGCCAGGCGAGCCGGTGTGGAGAGGGCGGCGCTGATCGGTAGCAGCAGCAGCCCGAGGGCGATCAGGGGCACCACCACGCAGGAGCCCACCAGCACTCGGGCAAACAGGGCCGGCCGTTCACGGATGGACCCGAAGGCCTGGGGCTGCAGGCCCATCCCCAGGGCGAACATGATCGTGAACAGGGTGATGGAGGCGATCATCCAGGGTCAGCGGCGGGATGGCCGAGGGCGATCGGCATCGGCGTCAACCTAAATTGATTACCCCTTCCGGCTGAGCAGAGAGCAACGCGTCAGACTCCGGCCAGCGGTGATCCGTCGATGGCTTCGCTCCCCCGCTGGTCCGCCGAGTGCGTTCTGGACGCCCGCGCGCTGCTGGGTGAGGGGCCGACCTGGTGGGCGGAGACCAATCGTCTGCTCTGGGTTGATATCGAGGCGAACCGGGTCGGTCTGTTTGACGTGGAGACCCGTGACAATCGCTGGCTCGATCTGGGCAGCATGGTGGGCTGTGTGGTCCCCACGGAGCGGGGAGATCTGCTGGTGGCCTGCGCCAACGGCTTCCACCGACTCGATCCCAGCTCTGGCCAGCTCACGGCGCTGCATGATCCGGAACGCCATCAACCCCTGAACCGGTTCAACGATGGCAAGTGCGACCCCTGGGGCCGCTTCTGGGCGGGCTCGATGGCCCTGGATTTCACCCCGGGGGCCGGTGCCTTGTGGTGCCTGGAGCCATCGCTGCAGAGTCGGTGCCTGGTGCCCAACCTCAGCATTTCCAATGGTCTGGCCTGGGACCTGGAGGCGTCTTGTCTCTATCTGATCGATTCCCCCTCACTGCAGGTGGTGGCCTATCCCATCACCCCTGGTGGTGAGCTTGCCGGCCCTGCTCGAATCTGCCTGCAGATTCCCGCCGACTGGAACGCCCTTCCCGATGGCATGACCATCGATCAGGAGGGCATGCTCTGGATTGCCCTGTATGGAGGTTCGGCCGTGACCCGCTGGAACCCCAAGACCGGCGATTGCATCGGGATCGTGGATCTGCCTTGCACCCAGATCACCTCCTGCTGCTTTGGAGGCCCCTCCCTGGATCGTCTGTTCATCACCACGGCGCGCCGCGGGCTCGGGACTGAGGCCTGCGCCCAGCAGCCGTTGGCCGGAGGCCTGTTCTGCGCGGATGTGGGGGTATGCGGCCCCGCGGCCGATCGCTTCGCCGGCTGATCGCTTTACCGGCTGATCGCTTTACCGGCTGACCGCTTTACCGGCTGATGGATCAGATCGATCCGAGCCCAAGACACAAAAAAGCCCTTCTCTTTGAGAGAAGGGCGAGAAAGGAGATTGAAGATTCAACCGCCTGTTGGTTGAAGCTTGACCTCAGCCGATCGAAGGAGCCATCAGAGCCACGGGGGTGGCTTCAGCGGCGGCCAGATCGAGCGGGAAGTTGTGAGCGTTGCGCTCGTGCATCACTTCCATGCCCAGACCAGCGCGGTTCAGCACATCGGCCCAGGTGTTCACCACACGGCCCTGGCCGTCGAGGATCGACTGGTTGAAGTTGAAACCGTTCAAGTTGAAGGCCATCGTGCTCACGCCCAGGGCGGTGAACCAGATGCCGACCACGGGCCAGGCAGCCAGGAAGAAGTGGAGGCTGCGGCTGTTGTTGAAGGAAGCGTATTGGAAGATCAGGCGACCGAAGTAACCGTGGGCTGCCACGATGTTGTAGGTCTCTTCCTCTTGGCCGAACTTGTAGCCGTAGTTCTGGCTCTCGCTCTCGGTGGTTTCACGCACCAGGGAGGAGGTCACCAGCGAGCCGTGCATGGCGGAGAACAGGCTGCCGCCGAACACACCGGCCACACCCAGCATGTGGAAGGGGTGCATCAGGATATTGTGCTCAGCCTGGAACACCAACATGTAGTTGAAAGTGCCCGAGATGCCGAGGGGCATGCCGTCAGAGAAGGAACCCTGACCGAAGGGGTAGATCAGGAACACGGCGCTGGCAGCGGCCACAGGGGCGCTGTAGGCGACGCAGATCCAGGGGCGCATGCCGAGGCGGTAGGACAGTTCCCACTCGCGGCCCATGTAGGCGAAGACGCCGATCAGGAAGTGGAACACCACCAGCTGGTAAGGACCGCCGTTGTAGAGCCACTCGTCGAGGCTGGCGGCTTCCCAGATGGGATAGAAGTGCAGGCCAATGGCGTTGCTGGAGGGAACAACAGCACCGGAGATGATGTTGTTGCCGTAGATCAGGCTGCCGGCAACGGGCTCACGGATGCCGTCGATGTCGACGGGGGGAGCGGCGATGAAGGCAACGATGAAGCAGATGGTGGCGCTCAGCAGCGTCGGGATCATCAGCACACCGAACCAGCCCACATAGAGGCGGTTGTTGGTGGAGGTGACCCACTCGCAGAACTGATTCCACGCAGAAGCGCCTTGGCGCTGCTGGAGAGTGGTGGTCATGAGAACAGGGGTTGGTAATCCAGGGCCCGGAGGCTCCGGAAGAGGTATGGACGGGGATCCGCTGAGGGAAACCCCTCCACGGCGGTGCTCCGCCTGGCAATGACCGTAACGGAATGTTGCGGATCTGTAAAGGGGGTTCATGAAGTTTCTGAGATGGGCGGCTTCCCCTCCCTCTGTCCCGGGGCTGGCCCCCTCGCCCTTCGGACGTGCTTGTTAGCGTCCACATCCGCTGACCATTGACCCCGCTGGAGCCGGATCGGAGTGAGCACCCTGCCTGATCGGAGCGCCCCGAGCCAGCAACGGGTTCTGCTGGTGCGCCTGCCCTGCAATCCCATTTTCCCGATCGGGCCCATCTATCTGGCCGATCATCTGCACAAGGCTTTCCCGGCGTTGCCGCAGCGGATTCTTGATCTGGCGGCCCTGCCGGTGCTGGATGTGGAGCGGGTGCTGCTCCACACGATCGAGGCCTTCCGGCCCACCCTGCTGGTGTTCTCCTGGCGAGACATTCAGATCTATGCGCCGGTGGATGGGCGTGGCGGCAATCCGCTGCAGAATTCCTTTGAGGTGTTCTACGCCCGCAATCCCCTGCGGCGCCTGCGCGGTGCCATGGGAGGTCTGCGGCTGATGGGTGCCTTCTACGGGGAGCTGTGGCGCAACCTGCGCCTGGTGCGCCGCGGGCTGCGGCGGGCGCGGCGCTTTGCCCCCGAGGCCCGTGCCGTGATCGGTGGCGGCGCCGTGAGTGTGTTCTACGAGCAGTTGGGCCGCAGCCTGCCCCGCGGCACGGTGGTGTCCGTGGGGGAGGGCGAGCCCCTGCTGGAGAAGCTGCTGCGGGGGGAGTCCCTCAGTGGCGAGCGCTGTTATGTGGTGGGTGAAGCGCCAAGGCCCGGCCTGATTCATGAGCAGCCGCTGAGCCTGAGCAAGACCGCCTGCGACTACGCCTACATCGAAACGATCTGGCCCCAGCTGAACTGGTATCTGGAGGGGGGCGATTTCTACGTGGGCGTGCAGACCAAGCGCGGCTGCCCCCACAACTGCTGCTACTGCGTCTACACCGTGGTCGAAGGCAAGGCGGTGCGGGTGAACCCGGTGGAGGAGGTGGTGCGGGAGATGCGGCAGCTCTACGACCGGGGCGTGCGCGGCTTCTGGTTCACCGATGCCCAGTTCATCCCCGCCCGCCGCTACATCGAAGACGCCAAGCAGTTGCTGCGGGCGATCCAGGCCGACGGCATGACCGACATCCGCTGGGCCGCCTACATCCGCGCCGACAACATCGATGCCGAGCTGGCCGAGCTGATGGTTGCCACCGGCATGGACTACTTCGAGATCGGCATCACCTCCGGCTCCCAGGAACTGGTGCGCAAGATGCGCATGGGCTACAACCTGCGCACTGTTTTGGAGAACTGCCGCCTGCTGGCCCGGGCCGGCTTTCGGGAGCATGTGTCGGTGAACTATTCGTTCAACGTGATCGATGAGCGGCCCGAGACGATCCGCCAGACCGTGGCCTACCACCGCGAGCTGGAGAAGATCTTCGGCGCCGACAAGGTGGAACCGGCCATCTTCTTCATCGGCCTGCAGCCCCACACCCATCTGGAGCAGTACGGCTTCGAGCAGGGTCTGATCCAGCCGGGCTACGACCCGATGAGCATGCTCCCCTGGACGGCCCGCAAGCTGCTCTGGAACCCCGAGCCGATGGGCAGCACCTTCGGCCGGATCTGTCTGGAGGCCTTCGAACGCAACCCCGCCGATTTCGGTCGCACCGTGATGGCCCTGCTCGAGCGCGACTACGGCACCGCTCCCCTGGAGGAGGCCCTGCATGCGCCGGTGGAAGGGCGCCGGGCCCTTGCGACAGCGGTGCGCTGAGTTAATCAGTGCTTTGAGAAGGCAGTGCCTGGTCAAGCAGTCCGTTGACCAGGCAACCAGCCGAACGCTCAGCCGCTTGATTGGGCCCACCAACGCCGCCGCACCCAGAGCAGTGCCCCCAGGCCGAGCCATCCCACCAACCCACCGATCGGATTGGGTGCCACCTCCCCCGGACCCACCAGCCAGGCCGGGGCCTGGTTGGACAGTTGCAGCAGGCTGCCCTGCAGCAGGAACCAGCCCCCCACCAGGCCGCCGTGCAGCCCGATCGCGCCCCAGAGCAGTGCCCCATCGGCGCGGCGCTGCAGGCCCAGCACCAGGCCCAGCAGCCCCAGTCCGCCCAGCAGGGCCAGCAGGGCCGCCGGACCCAGGTTGAAGCGGGTGTGCACCAGGCTGAACAGAACCGCCTGGGCCAGCAGGGCCCGCTGGCCTGCCGTGCGGCTGCCCCCCAGCAGCTGGGTGAGTTCGCCCCACAGCCAGCCGCGGAAGACCAGTTCCTCGGCGAAGCCCACCCCAAGCATCAGCAGCAGGGCGTTGATCCAATCGCTCAGTGACACGGCTCCTTGCCAGCGGGCCCAGCCGCCCAGCACCAGGGCCAGGCTGAGGACCAGCAACAACAGCAGGGCCTTGAGCAGGCCCCGCAGCAGCGCCCGCAGCACAGCCGGTGCGGGGCCGAGCACCCCCAGCGAGGTCCAGGGGGCCTGCTGCCGCCACATCCGGCCCACCCAGAGGGGCAGGCTGAGCAGGAACAGGGCCAGAGTGAAGCCGGTGCCGATCAGGGGGCGATCCTGTGGCTCCAGGGGCAGGGGCAGGGCCAGCAGCCATCCCGCTCCATAGAGCAGGGGCACGTAGAGCAGCCCCGCCAGCCAGCGCCAGGGACCGGCGGCACCGGCCAGGCTCATGTCTCCGGTTCGATCGTGCTGGTGAGTCCCTTGCCTTTGAGGGTTTCGCAGTAGAACTCCGCCGGCTCCAGATCGCAGACGATCACAAGACCCACGCCGGTGTTGTGGGCCTCCAGCATCACGGCAATCGCGTCCTGCTCGCTGAGCGAGGGCACCACCTGGCGCAGGGTCGTCACCACGTATTCCATGGAGTTGACCGGATCGTTGTGCAGCAGCACCTTGTACCGGGGGGAGGGCTTGCGCACCCGCTCCGTCGTCTTCTCGATCACCGCCGCCCCGCCGGGGGAACTGCTGGGTGTGGCAGTGGCGTGTGGGTTGGCGCCAGCGGCAGCATCCAACACGTGGATCCTGGAGGCATCAGCCACAGGCAGCACCAGGGAAGGAGGCGTCATGAGGGACTCCAGCATGACCAGGGCCAACTGTATCGATTCGCCCTGGGCTTGCGGTTGCAGGGCCGGATTGGAGATCACCTGACTCACAGGGCCCGCACCCGGCGCATCGCTTCCTCCACGTTGGCGCGGCTGTTGAAGGCCGAGAGGCGGAAGTAGCCCTCGCCGGCGGCACCGAAGCCGCTGCCGGGGGTGCCCACCACATGGGCCTGGCTCAGCAGCCGATCGAAGAAGCCCCAGGAATCCACGCCCTCGGGGGTCTTCAGCCAGACGTAGGGGGCCTGCTCGCCGCCGTACACCTGCAGTCCCGCGGCGCTGAGTTCGCGGCGGATGATCGCGGAGTTCTCCATGTAGAAGTCGATCAGGGCCTTCACCTGGGTCTGCCCTTCGGGTGAATACACGGCCTCGGCACCCCGTTGCACGATGTAGCTCACCCCGTTGAACTTGGTGCACTGGCGCCGGTTCCACAGGCCCCACAGCTCCACCTTCTCACCATTGGCGGCGGTGCCCATCAGACCGCGGGGCACCACGGTGAGGGCGCAGCGGGTGCCGGTGAAGCCGGCGTTCTTGGAGAAGGAGCGGAACTCGATCGCACACTCCCGTGCCCCCTCGATCTCGTAGATCGAGTGGGGCAGAGTGGGGTCCTGGATGAAGGCCTCGTAGGCGGCATCAAACAGGATCAGGGCGTCATTGGCGCGGGCGTAGTCGACCCAGTCCTTGAGCTGCTCCCTGGTGGCCACCGCGCCGGTGGGGTTGTTGGGAAAGCAGAGGTAGATCAGATCCACCGTTTCGCTGGGGATCTGAGCAGTGAAGCCGTTCTCGGCATTGATTGGCAGGTAGGTGAGCCCGCCGTACTGACCCGCGGCATCGGCCTCGCCGGTGCGGCCCGCCATCACGTTGCTGTCCACGTACACCGGATACACCGGATCGGTCACGGCGATGCGGTTGCCCTCGCCGAGGATGTCGAGGATGTTGCTGCTGTCGCACTTGGAGCCGTCGGAAACGAAGATCTCCTCGGCGGTGATCGCGCAGCCGCGGGCCTGGAAGTCGGTGGCGGCGATCTTCTCGCGCAGCCACAGATAACCCTGTTCGGGGCCATAGCCGTGGAAGCCCTCGCGGGTGCCCATCGCGTCGATCGCGGCCTTCATGGCAATGCGGCAGGCCTCGGGCAGTGGTTCGGTCACATCGCCGATGCCCAGGCGGATGATGGCGGCTTCGGGGTTGGCCTCGCTGAAGGCCTTGACCCGTCGGGCGATCTCGGGGAACAGATAGCCCGCCTTGAGCTTGAGGTAGTTGCCGTTGACCTGAACCATCGCAAGAGGGGGGGCTGCGCCGCAGCGGGAATCGCTGGGGGGATTGTCCTACGGCAGCGGCCTTTGCTCTGCTGAGCTGCCCAGCAGAGCACCGGCTCTGGTGCCGTCTGCGGCGCTGCATAGCATCAAGCTCTGCCAAGCCGTGCCCGCCGTGCCTTCCACCGCTTCCTCCGCCACGGCTGTTGCTGACGACGCAGTGGCTGCCCGAGCTGTCTCTGTCGACCCTGGCTCTGCCCCGATCGATTTCGATGCCCTGGTCGATCTGGGTATCAGCAAGCCCGCCCGTTACCTGGGTAACGAGCTGGGGGTGATGCCGCGCGACTGGGAGCGCGACTGGCGAGCGGCTGGGGTGCGTTGGGCCCTCACCTATCCCGAGGTCTACGAGGTGGGGGCGAGCAACACCGGCCACATCATTCTCTATTCGATTCTCAATTCCCTTCCCGCTCAGCTCTGTGACCGGGCCTACCTGCCCGCCCCCGATCTGGCCGACCGGCTGCGGCACCGGCGGCAGCCCCTGTTCGCGGTGGAGAGCCGCCGCCCCCTGGCGGCCTTTGACATCCTTGGCTTCAGCCTCAGCTACGAACTGGGCGGCACCAACATCCTCACGATGCTGGAGCTGGCCGGCATCCCGATCCGCGCCGTCGATCGGGGAGATCTGCCTCTGGATGATCCCGCTGCGCCGCCCCTGATCTTCGCCGGTGGTCCCACGGCCACCAGCAACCCCGAGCCCTATGCCGCCTTCTTCGATTTCGTCGCCCTCGGCGATGGCGAGGAGCTGCTGCCGGAGATCGGCCTGGTGGTGGCGGAGGCCCGTGCCGCCGGCCTCAGCCGCCGCGCCCTGCTGCGCGATCTGGCCCAGGTACCGGGTGTCTACGTGCCGGCTCTCTACGGCCCAGCTGCCGATGGGGTGAGCCTGCAGCCCATGGAGCCAGGGCTGCCGCCACGGATCCAGCGCCGCACCGCCACGCCGATGCCCCACTACGCCATGGGGCTGGTGCCCCACATCGAAACGGTGCACGACCGCCTCACGGTGGAGATCCGGCGCGGCTGCACCCGTGGTTGCCGCTTCTGCCAGCCGGGCATGCTTACCCGTCCGGCCCGCGATGTCGAACCCGAGGCGGTGATCGAGGCGGTGGAGGAGGGGATGCGCCGCACCGGCTACAGCGATTTCTCGTTGCTCTCGCTCAGTTGCAGCGATTACCTGGCCCTGCCCGCGGTGGGTGTGGAACTGCGCAACCGGCTGGCCGAGCGCAATGTGAGCCTCACCCTGCCCAGCCAGCGGGTGGATCGCTTTGACGAGAACATCGCCCATATCCTCGGCGGCACCCGCAAGGGGGGGCTCACCTTTGCGCCGGAGGCCGGTACCCAGCGCCTGCGCGACATCGTCAACAAGGGCCTCACCGACGCGGAGCTGCTGCGGGGCATTCGCACGGCGATGCAGAGCGGTTACCGCAAGGTGAAGCTCTATTTCATGATCGGTCTGCCGGGTGAAACCGATGCCGATGTGCTCGGCATCGCCGATACCTGCCGCGCCCTGCAACGCGACTGCGCCGATCTGGGCCGGCTGGAGCTGAACCTCACGATCAGCAACTTCACGCCCAAGCCCCACACGCCCTTCCAGTGGCACAGCGTCTCCACCGCGGAGTTCGTGCGGCGTCAGCAGCTGTTGCGCTCCGCCCTGCGCCAGCTGCGCGGCATCAAGACCAATTTCACCGATGTGCGCCTCTCGGCGATCGAGGATTTCGTTGGCCGCGGCGATCGACGCCTGGCGCCTGTGCTCGAGGCGGCCTGGCGGGCCGGCGCCGGCCTCGATGCCTGGTTCGAGTCGGCCGATCGCACCCATGCCGCCTGGACCGCCGCCATCGAGGCGGCCGGCCTGGGGGGGCGCTACAGGGCCTTGGAGATGGGGGCCTGGAGCAGCGCCGAGGCCCTCTCGGTCGAGGACCTGGAGGCGTTCTGCGCCCAGCCCCTGCCCTGGGATCACATCGATGCGGGGCTGGAGAAGCGCTGGCTGGCCGAGGATCTGCAACGGGCCCTGGCGGCCCTGGTGGTGCCGGATTGTTCCTTCGCCGGTTGCAGCAGCTGCGGTGTCTGCGGGCCGGAACTGGGTCATAACGTGGTGATCGCGCCGCCGCCGATTCCCCCCCTGGAGGCACAGCGCGCCCCGGCCAGCGAGCGGGTGTTCCGGCTGCGCTTCGGGTTCGCCAAGACCGGCTCCCTGGCCCTGATCAGCCATCTCGACACGGTGCGGCTGCTGGAGAGGGCCCTGCGGCGCAGCGGTCTGCCGGTGAGCTTCACCGGTGGGTTTCACCCCCTGCCCCGGCTGCAGTTCGCGCTCTCGTTGCCGCTGGGGGTGGAAGGACTGGGGGAATGGATGGATCTGGAGTTCACCGAGGCCTGCGATCCGGCGGCGGTGCTCCAGGCGCTGCAGGTTGAGCTGCCTGCGGAGTTCTGCCTGCTCTCGGTCGGGGAGGTGGCGGTGTTCGGCCCCAGCCTGTCCCAGGAGGTCGAAGCGGCCCTGTGGCGGTTCACGGCCAGCCCCGTGGAGCCGGAGCCGGTGCCATGGCAGCGCTGGCAGGAGGCTGTGGCGGCGCTGCTGGAGGCCGATGCGCTCCTCTGGGAGGACACCGATAAAAAAGGCCGACCACGGCAGCGGGACTGCCGGCCCTATCTGTTCGACCTCGCCGTGGACACCAGCGCTGACGCCGGCCTGAATGCCGCTGAAGCGGTCGTGACTGTCCGGGCCTGGGTGGATCCCCAGGGGCGCAGTCTGCGGCCGGAGCAGGTGATCCACTGGCTTGGCGAGGCTTTGGGCTGTCGACTGCGGGCCTCCAGAACCCAGCGGCAGGGGCTGATCTTGCGAGCGTGCTAATTTGCCTGCAGGACGGCAGAAAAGTTCGCCGGTCTCCCCAACGACGGTCGGATCGAGCATTCCGCCGCCAGAACGTTTCTTCGAACAAGTCGCTCCCTTGCGACCCACTTCCCCGGACGTTCCTCCGCGGCTCGCCTGACGCAGCGCGTCTGCGTCTTCAATTTCTTCCGGATGGGCTGTCGCTGGCTTGCCGTTCCGCTGACAGTCCCACCGGCGTGCTGACGCACGCGCCATCGCCTCGCAGGGTCCTCTGAGGGGCGGGTCGATTCACCCTTGGCGGCGCTCTTTCGAGCCCAGAATTTTTCCATGCCCCAGCAGATCGTCATTGCCGAGCACCTGCGGATCGCCGCGGTTCTCAACGACGAGCGTGTTGATGAACTGGTCGTGGCCCAGGGCCGCTACCAGATTGGTGACGTCTATCTCGGCACCGTCGAAAACGTGTTGCCCGGGATCGACGCTGCTTTCGTCAACATCGGCGAGAGCGAAAAGAACGGTTTCATTCACGTCACCGATCTCGGTCCACTCCGGCTCCGCAAGGGGGCTGCCGGCATCACCGAGCTGCTGGCGCCGCGCCAGACCGTGCTGGTGCAGGTGATGAAGGAACCCACCGGCACCAAGGGCCCACGCCTGACCGGCAACCTCACGCTGCCGGGGCGTTTTCTGGTGCTCCAGCCCCACGGCCAGGGGGTGAACATCTCCCGCCGGATCAATGGCGAAAACGAGCGCAACCGCCTGCGGGCACTCGGCGTCCTGATCAAGCCCCCCGGCGCTGGCCTGCTGATCCGCACCGAAGCCGAGGGCGTCAGCGAAGATCTGCTGATCGACGACCTCGAATCCCTGCTGCGCCAGTGGGAAGGCATCCAGCAGGCCGCCGAGACCGCCAGTCCGCCCACCCTGCTCAACCGGGATGAGGATTTCGTCCATCGGGTGCTGCGCGATCTCTATACGCCTGAGGTGGTGCGGGTGGTGGTCGACACCCACGAAGCGGTGGAGCGGGTCAATGCCTTCCTGGGCGCGGATCAGGCCAATCTCCTGGTCGAATATCACCAGGAGCCCGGCGAGATCCTGGAGCACTTCCGCGTCAATGCGGCGATCCGCGATGCGCTCAAGCCCCGGGTCGATCTGCCCTCGGGCGGCTACGTGATCATCGAGCCCACCGAGGCGCTCACTGTGATCGATGTGAACTCCGGTTCCTTCACCCGTTCCGCCAACGCCCGGGAAACGGTGCTGTGGACCAATTGTGAGGCGGCGGTTGAAATTGCCCGCCAGCTGAAGCTGCGCAACATCGGTGGGGTCGTGATCATCGACTTCATCGACATGGACTCGCGCCGTGATCAACTGCAGTTGCTCGAGTACTTCACCGATGCGGTGCGCCACGATGCGGCCCGTCCCCAGATTGCCCAGCTCACCGAGCTGGGCCTGGTGGAGCTCACCCGCAAACGGCAGGGCCAGAATCTTTACGAGCTGTTCGGCCGCGCCTGCCCCAGCTGTGGCGGTCTTGGCCACGTGGCGGTGCTGCCCGGCCAGGACACGCTCCAGCCCCTGGCCACGATGACCGGTCTGGTGCGTTCGGCGGCATCGGCCCGGGCAGAGGTGGCCAGTCCCGGAGCCGCGGAGGCCGGTGGCAGTGGCCGGAGGCGGCGTGGAGGCCGGGGCGGTCGTGCGGCTTCTGGCAGTGAGCTGCCTGAGTTGACCACCTTCCCCAGCGCCATCGAGGACAGCTCCGAGGGCGCGGCTCCGGTCGAGGTGCCGGCTGCCATCCCGTCTTCGGCGACAGAGTCCGGCCCGCGGCGCCAGGAGCCCCAGGTGGTGGTGGTGCCGATGGAGCCGGATCAGGAGCTGGTGTATGGCTGGATGGGCCTCAATCCCTCCCTGCTGCTGGATTCGCCCCCTGCTTCCGACAATGTTGTGGTGCGGATCGCCCGTCCAGGTGTTGATCCCGAACTGGTGTTGGAGGAGGCCCGCCAGCAGATGGCGGCCTCCGGCCCGCGCCGTCGCCGCCGTGGTCGAGGCGGTGACGCCAGCGGCAACGGCCGCAGCCATGGGGATGCCGCTCCGCTGGCGACCCAGGTCGGTGCCGGTTCGATCGTCAGCGAGTCCTCCCCGATCGGACCGGCCTCGGTGGCGATTACGCCCCTGCCCGTTGATCAGGGTCCCGAAGACGTGGTCACGGTGACCGTGCCCAGCCATTCCTTCTCCAGCCATCCGGCGCCTCGCCGCAGTCGCAGCCGTTCGTCAGCGGCCGTTGCTGAGCCAGTGGCCGTGGCGATTCCCGCGGCGGTTGCCGCCGAAGCCGCTGCGGAACCCGAGGACAATGGCGAGCCCCGCCGCCGCCGCCGCCGCTCCTCAGCCAGCGGTTGAGTTCGGTGCCATGGTGGCGCAGCGGCCGGAGTCCTGGCAGGATCGCGATCCGCTCGTCTGTGCTGGCGTGGACGAGGTGGGACGCGGCTGCCTGTTCGGCCCGGTGTTCGCCTCGGCGGTGATCCTGCCGGCCCAGGCATTCCAGACTCTGGTCTCTGCGGGGCTCACCGACAGCAAGAAGCTCACGGCCCGCCGCCGCGCTGCCCTGGTGCCGCTGATCGAGGCCGAGGCGTTCGCCTGGGCACTCGGTCAGGCCAGTGCTGCCGAGATCGATCGGTATGGCATCCGGCCGGCCACGGAGCGGGCGATGCACCGCGCTCTGCAACGCCTGCCCAGGCGGCCCCAGCTCGTGCTCGTGGATGGCAACCTGCCCCTGCGGGGCTGGTCCGGTGAGCAGCGCGCTTTGGTGGGCGGCGATGCCAGCTGCCCGGCCATTTCGGCGGCGAGCGTGCTCGCCAAGCAGTGCCGCGATGCCCTGCTCGAACGGCTGGCCCTGCAGTTCCCCGGCTATGGCCTCGAACGGCACCGGGGCTATGGCACTGCGCAGCATCGCGCGGCCCTGCAGCGGCTGGGGCCCACCGCGCTGCACCGCCGCAGTTTTCTCAAGCCTGCGTGCACCAGTCGCGGAAGTCCCCCAGCAGCTGCTGCCCCACCCGGGTTCTGATGCCCAGCAGGATGCGGCTGAGCACCGAGTGACCGGTGGCTTCCAGCACCTTGGTGGGAATCAGCTTCAGCAGCGGCGGCTGGCTCACGGTCACCGCCAGGGTGGCCTCCCCCTCCAGACCGGTGTCCGCAGCCTCCAGCCACGACTGCAGGGTGAGCTGGAAGTCGTCGATCAGGCCCAGCCCCTCCAGCTCGCAGTCGATGGCGTTGAGTTCGATCCTGCCAGGCTGGCGCCGCACCTGCAGGACCACCACCGGCTGAATCTGCAGTTGGAACACCTGCAGCCGGGTGACGGCGTAGCGGTAGCGACCCGCCTCCAATCGTTCCAGTTGACTGGGATCGAGCAGGGCGCCGATGACGCGCTCCTCATCGTCGAGATAGGGGGGCAGCAGCCCGACCCGATCGCAGTCCTCGGCGGGCAGGGACAGTTTCAGCGACTGGCTGGCGCTGAAGGCCACGGACATGGCCGGCAGGCCGACGCGGCATGATCTTATCGGTCCACCGTGAGCAGTCCCGAGCCCATGCGCCTTGCCTTCCTTGGTCCGACGGGCACCTACGGCGAACAGGCGGCCGGGCATCTGGCGCGCCTGGAGGGCATCGCCGATCCTGAGCTGGTGCCGCAGCGGGAGATCCGTGCTGTGATCCGGGCCCTGGCCGATGGGGACTGTGAGGCGGCGGTGGTGCCGGTGGAAAACTCGGTGGAAGGTGGTGTCACCACCTGCCTGGATGCGCTGTGGGAGCATCCCGATCTCACCATTGCCCGGGCGCTGGTGCTGCCCATCCGCCACGCTCTGATGGGCAGCGGCAGCCTGGCCGACATCAGCGAAGTGCTCTCCCACCCCCAGGCCCTTGCCCAGTGCGGCCAGTGGCTCGCGGCCCAGCTGCCCGCAGCTGTGCAGTTGCCGACCAGCTCAACCGCCGAGGCGGCCCGGCTGGTGGCCGGCAGTCGCTTCCGCGGAGCCATTGCGTCGCGCGAGGCCGCCGCTGAGCATGGCCTGGAGGTGCTGGCCTATCCGATCAATGATGTGCCGGGCAACTGCACCCGTTTTCTGCTGTTGCGCCGCGGTCCCCGCGCCCGGACTGGTGCGCTGGCCAGCCTCGCCTTCTCGTTGCAGGCCAATCGCCCCGGCGCGTTGTTGGAGGCCCTGCAGTGCTTCGCCGCCGAGGGTCTCAACATGAGCCGGATCGAATCGCGCCCATCCAAACGGGAGATGGGGGAATACATCTTCTTTGTCGATCTGGAGTTCATCGCGTCGGATCCCACCGACGCCACCGCCCGGCTGGAGCGTGCTCTGGACCGCCTGCGGCCCCTGTGTGAGCACGTCATGCTGTTCGGGGCCTATCCGATCACCAGCCTCGCCGAAGCGGACTCAGCGGATACTGCTGCAGCGGCGACTCCCGCCAACGCAGAGGCCGCCTAGCTGCCTTTCCGGCCGCGGAACACTCCGAACTGCATCATTCCGGTGCGGAAGGCCCAGTCCATCAGCAGCAGGGTCGGCGTTTCCCTCAGGCCCTGCAGGGCGGCGCCTGGGCCGAGGCCCAGCACTGCCCCCGGCCGGCGGACACCCTCGAGGATCGACTCGATCCAGGAGGGTTGCGTCTGGCGGCTCCAGTCGCCGGAGGTGATCTGGATGCCACCGCCCCAGGGGCTGGTTTCCAGGTTGTGCTGCAGCGAGCGGATGCTGGCGAACTCCGGGTGGGCCCATTGCTCGAGCAGCTGGCGCATCACCCACCGTTCCACGCGGTTCAGGTGTCCATCGGCTGGGTCGCGCCGGTTCCAGTCGGCCACGGCCAGCAGGCCCGCCGGTTTCAGCACCCGCAACAGTTCATCGGCGTAGCGCTGCTTGTCCGGCATGTGGGGACCGGCCTCCACGCTCCACACGGCATCGAAGCTGGCGGGCTCCAGATCGAGGGCCAGGGCGTCCATCACCGCAAAGCGGCAGGTGAGTTCGGCTGGCGTGAGGGCCTGGGCACGAGCGATCTGGGCGGGGCTGATGCTGATGCCCAGCACGTTGAAGCCATAGTCGCGGGCCAGGATGCGGGCGCTGCCTCCGATGCCGCAGCCCACGTCGAGCACCCGACTGCCCGGCGGCAGCTGGTCGAGTCCGCTCCAGCGCACCAGCTCATGCACAAAGCTGGCCTTGGCGGCGCGGAAGTCGCACCGGCGCGGCGGATTGCCGTAGTGGCCCAGGTGCACGTGCTCGCCCCAGAGCCGCTCCAGCAGTTGGTCTTCGGTCCAGCGGTCGTAGGCCGCCGCCACGCTGGCGGTGCTGGAGAAGCTGCGCCGTTGGCGCTGCCAGAGCCAGAATGCTCCGACCAGCCCCCCGGCCAGCAGGGCTGTCCCCACGAGGGGCAGGGTCAGATTCGCCATGTTCAGCCCTGGCCGCCAGGCTCGGAGTCTCCTGCTGAATCACCATCGGAGTCCGCGTCGGGCTCACTGTCCCCGAGATCACGGAAGGTGTCCATCAGAACGGTGCGGGCGGCGAGCTGGCGGCGTGTCTGGTCGAGAAGCTCGTATTCCTGCCGCAGGCGGTCGCCGGTGTCGGTGAGTTCCAGCAGGGCCTGCTGCTCATCGGCCACGGGGCCACCCAGATGGGAACCGATCCAGAACGACAGTTCCCGGGGCAGATCCGGCAGGTCGTTGGGCAGGTGAGCGGGCTTGCCCACCAGCTTGCCGGTCAGTTCGACCACATCCTGCAGGGCCTGGGTCACAGCGGCGGTGAGCGTCTGCAGGTCGTCGTGGCTGCTTGAGACTTCATCCTCGATCCAGCTGACCAGGCCCACCCGGAACGGGGCTTCGCGCACGATTTCCAGCACCCGGAAGCGTTGCTGGCCCATGGTCACGATGTTGCTGCGATCGTCCGGCTGGGTCTGGCAGTGCAGGATTTCGGCGCAGCACCCCACGGACGCCATGTGCTGCTCCTGAGGATCCCAGCGCACCACCCCGAAGCGTCGATCCTCAGCCATCACCGTGCTGAGCAGCATCCGGTAGCGCGGCTCGAAGATGTGCAGCGGCAGCACTTCCTGCGGGAACAGCACCACATCGGGCAGCGGGAACAAGGGCAGTTCCCGGATAGTCGGGGTACTGGTCATGCCGTGATTCCTGCCCAGGTGAAGGGTCGCCCCGCTCCAGCTGGACGGCTACTGGATGCGCTGGTGCAGCAGGGGCTCGGGACAGGCGGAAAGGCGTGCAACGGGGTGGTCAAGAATGGTTGATCCTAGAAAGAACACCCCCGCCACCGGACGGACCGGCAACGGGGGTGGGTCATCCAGCGGCTGAAAACGCGACAGATTCAGAGCTTGACTTCAATGTCGACACCACTGGGGAGATCCAGTTTCATCAAGGCGTCGATGGTTTTGGAGGTGGGGCTGTAGATATCGATGATGCGGCGGTGGGTGCGGGTTTCGAAGTGCTCGCGGGAATCCTTGTCCACGTGGGGGGAGCGCAGCACGCAGTAGATCTTGCGCTTGGTTGGCAGGGGAATCGGACCGATGGCCGTGGCAGCGGTGTGATCGGCAGTTTCGATGATTTTTTCGCAGGAGAGATCCAGCATGCGGCGGTCAAAGGCCTTCAGACGGATGCGGATCTTCTGCTGGGCGATGGCAGTGGACATGGAGAGGCGCGCAGGAAACCCGACCTGACAGGGTCGGCGGGAGGGGTGAGTTGTCGAGGTGCACAAAAAGGGGCGGGGTTTTGGGCCCCGACCCCTTCAACCTAGATCAGAAGCGGCGGCAAGCCGGATCAGGCGACGATCTTGGAGACCACGCCGGCACCGATGGTGCGACCACCTTCGCGGATGGCGAAGCGCATGCCCTGCTCAATGGCGACCGGGCAAATGAGCTCGGCACTCATCTTGATGCGGTCGCCGGGCATGACCATTTCCACGTTCTCACCTTCATCGGAGGTGAAGGCGGTGATCTGGCCGGTTACATCCGTGGTGCGGATGTAGAACTGCGGGCGATAACCGGCGAAGAAGGGGGTGTGGCGGCCGCCTTCTTCCTTCTTCAGCACATACACCTCGCCCTCGAACTTGGTGTGGGGCTTGATCGAGTTGGGCTTGACGAGCACCATGCCGCGCTCGATGTCTTCCTTCTGGATGCCACGCAGCAACAGGCCGACGTTGTCGCCTGCCATGCCCTCGTCGAGCAGCTTGCGGAACATTTCGACCCCGGTCACGGTGGTCTCGCGGGTGTCGCGGATGCCCACGATCTGGACCGTCTCACCCACTTTGACCTTGCCGCGCTCAATCCGGCCGGTGGCGACGGTGCCGCGACCGGTAATCGAGAACACGTCTTCGATCGCCATCAGGAACGGCTTGTCGATCTCGCGCTCGGGCTCGGGGATGGCCTCGTCAACGGCATCCATCAGGTCGAGGATCTTGTCGACCCACTCGTCTTCACCACGCACGGCCTTCTTGCCGCCCTGGATGTACTCCAGGGCTTTGAGGGCGGAGCCAGCCACAATCGGGATGTCATCGCCGGGGAAGTCGTAGCTGCTCAGCAGCTCACGCATCTCCAGTTCGACGAGTTCGAGGATTTCCTCGTCGTCGACCATGTCCTTCTTGTTGAGGAAGACCACCAGAGCGGGCACACCCACCTGCTTGGCCAGCAGGATGTGCTCCTTGGTCTGGGCCATCGGGCCGTCGGTGGCGGCCACCACCAGGATGGCGCCGTCCATCTGGGCGGCACCGGTGATCATGTTCTTCACATAATCGGCGTGGCCCGGGCAGTCGACGTGGGCATAGTGCCGCTTGTCGGTTTCGTACTCGACGTGGGCGGTATTGATCGTGATGCCCCGCTCTTTCTCTTCGGGAGCGCCGTCGATTTCGTCGTAGGCCTGGGCCTTGGCCATGCCCTGGGACGCCAGCACGTTGGTGATGGCAGCCGTCAGGGTGGTTTTGCCGTGGTCAACATGGCCGATGGTGCCGATGTTGACGTGAGGCTTGTTCCTTTCGAACTTCTCGCGAGCCATGGAAGGGAAGAATCGGGGGGGTTAGTGAGTAGAGAAAAGATCAGGAATTGCCCTGATTCTTGGAGATGATGGCCTCGGCCACGTTGCGAGGAACTTCCTCGTAATGGCTGAATTCCATCGAGAAGATACCCCGACCCTGGGTCATGGATCGGAGCTGGGTGGCGTAGCCGAACATCTCGGCCAACGGTACCTTGGCCTGCACCTTGGACTGTCCGTCATCGACGGACTGCCCCTCCACCTGGCCGCGGCGGGAGGAGAGGTCGCCGATGATCGAGCCGAGGAAATCCTCGGGAACTTCGACCTCGACCTTCATCATCGGTTCAAGCAGTACAGGATTGCACTTCTTGACGCCGTCTTTGAAGGCCAGCGACCCGGCGATCTTGAAGGCCATTTCCGACGAGTCCACATCATGGTAGGATCCGTCGACCATGGTGACCCGCACATCGATCATCGGGAAGCCCGCGATCACGCCTGACTGGCAGGTCTCCTTCATGCCCTGTTCGGCAGGGCCGATGTACTCCTTCGGCACGATGCCGCCAACAATCTTGTTGACGAACTCGAAGCCGGAACCCGGCTCTCCAGGCTCCATTTCGATCACCACGTGGCCATACTGGCCCTTGCCTCCGGTCTGGCGGGCAAATTTGCCCTCACCTTTGGAGCTGGCGCGAATGGTTTCCCGATAGGAGACCTGAGGGGCGCCGATGTTGGCCTCCACCTTGAATTCGCGCAGCATCCGGTCCACAAGGATTTCCAGATGGAGTTCGCCCATGCCGGCGATCACGGTCTGGTTGGTTTCCGGATCGGTGCGGACCCGGAAGGTGGGATCTTCTTCTGAAAGCGACTGCAAGGCTTTGGAGAGCTTCTCCATATCGCCTTTGGTCTTGGGCTCCACCGCCACCGAGATCACAGGCTCGGGAATGTAGAGAGATTCCAGGATGATCGGATCGTTTTCCACACAGAGTGTATCTCCGGTGGTGGTGTCCTTCAGGCCAAGAACGGCGCCAAGATCGCCGGCACGAAGTTCGTCAACTTCCTCACGATCATCGGCCTTGAGAATGATCAGGCGGGAGATGCGCTCTTTTTTGTCCTTGGTGGAATTGAGTACGTAACTGCCTTTCTGTAGAACACCCGAATACATGCGGATGAACGTCAGTTTGCCGAAGGGATCGGCCATCACCTTGAAGGCAAGGGCGCTGAAGGGAGCGCTGTCGTCCGAGGGCCGCAGGGCCTCGGTGCCATCGGGCAGCAGGCCTTGAATGGGGGGAACGTCAATCGGCGCGGGCAGGTAATCCACCACGGCGTCGAGCAGCAGCTGAACCCCCTTATTCTTGAACGCTGAACCACAGAGCATCGGCACGAGGCCGTGCTTGAGAACGCCTTCGCGAATCCCTTTGTGCAACTGGGCTTCAGTCAGCTCGCCTGTCTCGAGGAAGACTTCAAGAAGCTCCTCATCGTTTTCGGCGACTGATTCCATCAGCTTTTCACGCCAAGTCGCGACTTCATCGGCCATGGAGGCGGGGATATCAGCCTCCTCAATATCCTTGCCGAGGTCATCTTTATAGATATAAGCCTTGTTCTTCACCAGGTCGACGATGCCGCTCAGTTCGCCTTCAGCGCCGATCGGCAGCTGGATCGGGGCGGCATTGGCCTTGAGGCGATCCTTGATCTGGCCATAGACCTTGAGGAAATCAGCGCCGGTGCGGTCCATCTTGTTGACGAACACCATGCGGGGAACTTTGTAGCGGTCCGCCTGACGCCACACTGTTTCCGACTGGGGCTGAACGCCACCGACCGCGCAGAAGACCGCAATCACGCCATCCAGCACTCGCATGGAGCGCTCCACCTCAATGGTGAAGTCCACGTGACCGGGGGTGTCAATGATGTTGATGCGGTGGTCTTTCCAGCTGGTGGAAATGGCCGCCGCGGTGATCGTGATGCCCCGCTCCCGCTCCTGGGCCATCCAGTCGGTGACAGCAGCGCCGTCGTGCACCTCGCCCATCTTGTGGACGACGCCCGAATAAAACAGGATCCGTTCGGTCGTTGTGGTCTTGCCCGCGTCGATATGGGCAGCGATACCAATATTTCTGACGCGTTCCAGGGGGTAGGCGCGGGCCACGGGGACTGTCTCCGAAGGGGGTCGTGAAAAATGCGGGACTTACTTTACAAAGCGGCCGAACGGTCAGGCGCAGGCCGATCCGATGGGGCACACGTGTCATCCCAGAGATCCGGCCGCAACAGGATCTCTGCGTGGGGTCGCCTCAGTAGCGGTAATGGGCGAAAGCCTTGTTGGCCTCGGCCATCTTGTGGGTTTCTTCCCGCTTGCGTACGGCGCTGCCGGCCTCATTGGCGGCATCCATCAGTTCACCCGCCAGCTTCTGAGCCATGCTGCGGCCGTTGCGGGCCCTGGAATAATTGACCAGCCAGCGCAGGGCCATGGCGGTGCCCCGCTCCTGACGCACTTCCATGGGGACCTGATACGTGGCACCACCGACCCGGCGGGCCCGCACCTCCACCAGGGGAGTGGCATTGCGCACGGCGGTTTCGAACAGTTCCAACGGATCAGTGCCGGTGCGCTCGTTGATCAGCGTGAAGGCGTCGGAAAGAATCCGCTGAGCGGTCGACTTCTTGCCGTGCTTCATCAGGCGCGCCACGATCATCGAGGCGAGGCGGCTGTTGAACTGGGGATCGGGAAGAACCGGGCGCTTCTCGGCGGCGTTACGGCGGGACATGGACCTGGGTTAGGGGCGGGGGGCAGGAGATGAGGAAGGTCTGAGAACGATCAGCCCTTCGGGGTCTTGGCGCCGTATTTCGAACGGCTCTGGCGACGATCCTTCACGCCTGCGGTATCGAGGGTGCCGCGGATGATGTGGTAACGAACGCCTGGCAGATCTTTGACACGGCCGCCGCGGATCAGCACGACGGAGTGCTCCTGCAGGTTGTGGCCGATGCCGGGGATGTAAGCGGTCACCTCAAAGCCCGAGGTGAGCCGCACGCGAGCCACCTTGCGCAGAGCTGAGTTGGGCTTCTTGGGGGTGGAGGTGTACACGCGGGTGCACACACCACGTCGCTCGGGGCAGGCGCGCAGGGCCGGAGACTTGGTCTTGCGGGTCAAGCGCTGCCGTTCGGTGCGGATCAGCTGCTGAATGGTGGGCATCGAGGGCCTTAGTGCTTCTCGGGGAGGACTGGTCGGACGTCCGACCGATTTCGACAATCCACCACGTTACTGGGTCGTCGGACGCTCCTCTGACGAACGGCTGAAGGCGGCCCCACAGGCGCAGGCACGGATGCTGCCAACGGGTCGGATCAGAAAGCCTCCGCCACTGAGGTCGCCGCGGTAATCCAGGCTGAGGCCTGTCAGAAGCCCTTGCTGGTCGGCGGGTGCGAACAGGGTGATGCCATCGGCCCGGGCGATTGGCGTGCCCGCCAGATGGCCCGGGCGCAGGCGGATCGCCCAGCGCTCGCAGCTGCCGTCGATCAGATCCAGATGCATCATCCCGGGGGTGCCGGCGACGGCGGCCTGGCGTCCCAGTTCTGCCGCCGCCGCCGCCGTCAGGCGCAGGCTGTGACCCTTGGGCATGGGCGGAGATGCAACAGGCTAAGCGTGGATCCAGTGTGCCAGCCGCCCACGCCCGAGTTTCAGGGTGCTGCGGTCTCGATCCGGGCCATGGGGCGACCTCCGGGCACCAGGCCGAGGCCGTTGTGCACCGAGCCCGCCACGCCGCGGCCCTTGACCGTGTGCTGCCCGCCCATGACCAGCCCGGTGGAGCTGCCTCCATCGAGATTGAGCGCATCGCGCAGGCCCATCTGCTGGAGCACCCAGGCGGTTTCGCTGAGGGTGGGCCCGGCCTGATCCACCCCCTCCAGGGTGACCAGCCAGAGTCGGCGACCGTCGCTGCCGACCACGGTGCGGGGGGCTCCCTGGCGCAGGAAGGCATCGCCGAAGCCCTCGGCGGTTCCGTTCAGCACCACCCGGCCGTTCTGCAGCAGCAACGGCCCGCCTCCCATGACAGAGCCGGCCTGCCCAAGGGTGGAACTGGGCCGGCTGTCGATCTGCAGACGCTCCCCCGGGCTCCAGGGAAGGGGCGCTCCGGCGCGGGCCACCAGCAGGGAACTGCCCTCGGGCAGGGGGATGCCGCGTGCCAGAGCCGTGCCGTCGAAGAGTTGGGTCACGACACCGTTCTGAATCAGGGCCCCTGACTCAGAGCCGCTCAGAGCCTGGTAAGCGGCTCCCCAGTCGGCGGTGTAGCGGCTCAGGCCGCGCTGCACATAGCCGCTGTTGAGCACCGTCAGGGGTGTGCGCCTGCCGTTGGCGTCGATCACCCATTCCTGCAGTTGCAGCCGGCCGAACTGGGGCAGCTGCTGGCCGCTCCAGGCCATCACACCGCGGTTGAGAATCGGCCCCGACAGCCAGCGGCCACCCTCCTTGAGGGCCCCGAGCGGCAGGCGGCGCACCCGATTGAAGTAGCCACCGTTGATCGCCACCAGGGCGTCCTGCTGGCGTGCCAGATCCGACAGGGAGCTGAGTCCCTGCATGCCGTCACTGCGGGTGAGGGTTCGCAGCTGCAGTGAGCTGGCCGCCGGATCCATCACGACACTGTTGATCCGCAGATTGCGGCCGGCCACCGTGCGGGTCTGGCGGTCCCAGCGGAGGTCGCGGCCCAGCAGCGCCTGAAGCCGTGGATCGATCGGTGCAGGCTTGGCGGCAGGGGCGCCCGAGGAGCTGGCAGCGGCGCCATCGCCGGCCAGATCGACCACCAGGCGGTGTGGGGTGCCGAGGGTGAAGAGTTTGCTCAGGCGGGTGCCTGCGCTGACGCCCAGCTCGACGCCGCCTCTGCGAGCACGGGGTTGAAGGCCCAGGGCGGCGAGCTGGCGGAGCTGGTCGGGGGACCCTTCGAGCGCCACAAAGAGCCGGCTTCCCTCCTGCCGGACCAGGGCAGGCGCGTTGAGATCGAGAACGACCCGGCGTGTGCCGTCTGGGGTGGAGCTGCGCAGACCGAGGAGGGCCGCCGGCGGTAATTCCAGGTGGAGAGCGTCTCCCACGACGCGCGTCTGAACCCCAACCGCGTTCAGCAGGGGCAGCACGTTCACGGCGACTTCGTCGTCGAGGCTGCGCTGGTCCACCGCCGGCACCACCAAGGGGCGGCCGTACCACTCCAGATCGAGGGTGCCGCCGTCGATGGTGCGGCTGCTCACACCGAGTTGCCCCTGGAGAACCTCCAGCGGCAGCCACAGTTCCGAACTGCCGGCAGGCGATTGCCGCGATTCCCAGCGGGCCTGCTGACGCTGGCCGTTGATCACCACGGCCGTGCCTGCGCTGTCGCGCTGGGCTACGGATCGGATCTGCCCCAACCACGGCTGAGCCGAGCGGCTGGGGGTGGGCGGAGCGCCCGGAAGTCGCGTGGCTTCAGCAGTCAGGACCGGTGGCGCCGGTAGCGAGGCCAGCGCCTGGGGCAAGGCCGCCACGGAATCGGCGGCGAGCAGGAGCAGCAACGGGGCCAGGACCATGGCGGGCTGCGGCAGAGGGCGGAAACCTAACCCTGATGGATGGGGTGTGCCGCGCTGCAAGGATCCGTGAGCGTGCAGGACGCCCCTGGCGGAACCAGCCGCGACAACGGGTGCCTCGGCGGAACCGGTGGGTCGCGATTGGAACGGCGTCAGGGGTGCAACTTCGGTAGTGTCGGTCCCTACGATGGACCGTTCTGCGTATCGCCGGGGCCATACCGCCATCGGTCTTAGCAGTCGCACGTCGTGTCCGCAGGTCCCGTCCAGCGTTATGCCCCGTTACACCCAGCCCGTTTGGCCCCATTGCGACAGCCCGGCGCCGGCGGCCGTGGCCGGGGAGAAGGATGCCTGCGGTGTCGGTTTTCTGGCGCACCTCAATGGTGAGCCGAGCCACTGGGTGCTGCAGCAGGCCCTGCGAGGGCTCGAATGCATGGAGCACCGCGGTGGCTGTGGCGGTGACAGTGATTCCGGCGACGGTGCCGGGCTGCTCTGTGGCATTCCCTGGGGTTATCTCGAGGCCGTCTGGCCCGAGGCGGCAGCGGCGGAGGGGAGTGTGCGCGGACTGGGCATGGTGTTCATGCCGGCAGATGCAGGCCTGCGGGAGCAGGCCCGCCACTTCTGCGAGCAGGAGGCTGAGCGGCTGGATCTGCGCTCGCTTGGCTGGCGCAAGGTGCCTGTTGCTCCTGAGGTGCTGGGGGTTCTGGCGCGCCAGACTGCACCGGCCATCGAGCAGTGGCTGCTCGCGTCCGAGCAGGATGGTGACGCCCTTGAGGCCCTGCTGTTTCGCCTGCGCCGCCGCATCGGCGACCGGGCTCGCGAAGCCTGGGGCCCCGGCCCGAACGACCTTTATTTCGCCTCCCTCAGTGGTCGCACCGTTGTTTACAAGGGCATGGTGCGTTCCGCCGTGCTGGCCGCCTTCTACGGCGACCTGCGGGATCCGCGCTTCGCGGTGAGCTTCGCGGTCTATCACCGCCGCTTCAGCACCAACACCTTGCCCCGCTGGCCCCTGGCGCAGCCGATGCGGCTGCTGGGCCATAACGGCGAGATCAACACTCTGCTGGGAAATCTCAACTGGGCCCGAGCTGCTGAAGCCCACCTCGAGGACGCATGGGGTGACAGCGCCGCGGACATCCGGCCGGTGGTCAACGCCGCCTTCAGCGATTCGGCCAACCTCGATGCCACCCTTGAGCTGATGGTGCGCAGCGGTCGGCCGATCACCGACAGCCTGCTGACCCTGGTGCCGGAAGCCTTCCTCAACCAGCCCGAGCTGGAGAGCCGCCCGGCCATCCAGGCGATGTATGAATTCAACTCCTGTCTGCAGGAGCCCTGGGACGGTCCTGCCCTGCTTGTCTTCACCGATGGTCGCAGTGTCGGCGCCACTCTCGACCGCAACGGCCTGCGGCCGGCCCGCTACTGCATCACCACCGATGGCTATGTGGTGATGGGCTCGGAGACCGGTGTGGTGGATCTGGAGGAGAGCCGCATCCTGGAGAAAGGGCGGCTCGGCCCCGGCCAGATGCTGGCGGTGGATCTCGAGAACGGCCGCCTCCTCCACAACTGGGAGGTGAAGGAGGAAGCGGCGGCCCGTCACCCCTATGGCGCCTGGCTGGCTGAGCACCGTCGCAGCCTGTTGCCGCAGCCCTGGGAGCAGGAGCAGCGTCTCGGGGATCTGGACCTGCTGCAGCACCAGACCGCCTTCGGTTTCAGCGCCGAAGACCTGGACCTGGTGATCGAGGACATGGCCGGAGCGGCGAAGGAGCCCACCTACTGCATGGGTGACGACATCCCGCTGGCCGTGCTCTCCAGTAAGCCCCACCTGTTGTTCGACTATTTCAAGCAACGTTTCGCCCAGGTCACCAACCCGCCGATCGACCCGCTGCGGGAAAAGCTGGTGATGAGCCTCGAGATGTTCCTGGGGCGGCGGGGGTCCGCCCTGAAGCCCGAGCCGCAGGCGGCCTCCGGGCTCCATCTCGAGACCCCCGTCCTCAATGAGGCCGAACTCGCTGACCTGGGTGCTCATCACATCCCTCTGGGCACCCTCTCCACCCTCTATGCCGTGACCGCTGGCCCCGCTGGCCTTGAGGTGGCCGTGCGGCGCCTGAGGGATGCCGCTGCCGAAGCGGTGCGGAACGGCTGCCAGATCCTGGTGCTCTCCGATCGGCAGGGTCCTGAGGGTGGATCCGCGGGGATTGGGTCGACGATCACCTACATCCCCCCTCTGCTGGCGGTGGGCGCGGTACACCATCACTTGCTCAACCTCGGGCTGCGGCTGCGCTGTTCCCTGGTGGTCGACACGGCCCAGTGCTGGACGACTCACCACCTCGCCTGCCTGATCGGCTATGGCGCCAGTGCTGTCTGCCCCTGGCTTGCGTTTGAAACCACCCGCCACTGGCTGGCCCACCCCAAGACCCAGTCGCTGATCGAGCGCGGCAAGCTGCCCGCCCTCAGTGTGGACCAGGCCCAGGCGAACGTGCGCAAGGCACTCGAAGATGGCCTGCGCAAGATCCTCTCCAAGATCGGCATCTCCCTTCTGGCCAGCTATCACGGCGCCCAGATCTTCGAGGCGATCGGCATCGGCGCCGATCTGATCGAGCTGGCCTTCAAGGGCACCACCAGCCGCGTCGCCGGTCTGAGCCTCACTGATCTGGCCTGCGAGACCCTGGCCTTCCACGCCAAGGCCTATCCCGAACTCAACCGCACCAAGCTGGAGTTCATGGGCTTTGTGCAGTACCGCACTGGCGGTGAGTTCCATCTCAACAGCCCGGAGATGGCCAAGGCCTTGCACGCCGCTGTGAAGCAAGGTCCTGGGTACGACCATTTCTCCACCTACAAGACCCTGCTGGAGAATCGTCCGGTCACAGCCCTGAGGGATCTGCTCCAGTTGCGACCGGCTCCTGAACCCCTGCCTCTGGATCAGGTGGAGAGCGTCGAGAGCATCTGCAGCCGCTTCTGCACCGGTGGCATGAGCCTGGGGGCCCTCTCGCGGGAGGCCCACGAGGTGCTGGCGATCGCGATGAACCGCATCGGCGGCAAGAGCAACAGTGGCGAGGGCGGTGAGGATCCTGCCCGCTTCCGGCCCCTCGCCGATGTGGACGATCAGGGCCACTCGGCCACTCTCTCCACCATCCGCGGCCTTCTCCGCGGAGACTCGGCCAATTCGGCGATCAAGCAGATCGCTTCGGGGCGCTTCGGTGTGACTCCCGAGTACCTCCGCAGCGGCAGCCAGCTGGAAATCAAGGTGGCCCAGGGCGCGAAGCCCGGCGAGGGTGGTCAGTTGCCGGGGCCCAAGGTGGACCCCTACATCGCCTGGCTTCGCAACAGCAAGCCCGGCGTGGCCTTGATCTCGCCGCCGCCCCACCATGACATCTATTCAATTGAGGATCTGGCCCAGCTGATTCACGACCTTCACCAGGTACATCCCGCCGCCAAGGTGAGTGTCAAGCTGGTGTCTGAGATTGGAATCGGCACCATTGCTGCCGGCGTGGCCAAGGCCAACGCCGACGTGATTCAGATCTCCGGCCACGATGGCGGCACCGGAGCCTCACCGCTGAGCTCGATCAAACATGCCGGCAGCCCCTGGGAGCTGGGGCTCACTGAAGTGCACCGCAGCCTGCTGGAGAACGGCCTGCGCGATCGGGTTCTGCTGCGCGCCGATGGAGGCCTCAAGACCGGCTGGGATGTGCTGATCGCCGCCCTGCTCGGCGCCGAGGAATACGGATTCGGCTCGGTGGCGATGATCGCCGAGGGCTGCATCATGGCCCGCGTCTGCCACACCAACAACTGTCCGGTGGGGGTGGCAACCCAGAAGGAGGCCCTGCGTCAACGCTTCACCGGTCTGCCCGAGCATGTGGTGAGCTTCTTCCTGTTTATCGCTGAAGAAGTGCGCCAGTTGCTCAGCGTGCTCGGAGTGGCTCGCCTGGAGTACCTGATCGGCCGGACCGATCTGCTCGAGATGCGCGACGTGGCACTGGCCAAGACCGGATCGCTGGATCTCTCCTGTCTGCTGGCTCCGATTGAGGCTGCTGCTGACCGCATCTGGCTTCGCCATGACGGCCAGGCCCACGGCAACGGTCCGGTGCTGGAAGACCAGCTGCTGGCTGACCCCGCCGTGATGGCGGCCATCGACGGCCATAGTGCGGTGGTTCGCACCCTGCCGATCGTGAACACTGATCGCAGTGTGGGTGCCCGCCTCTCCGGCGAGATTGCCGCCCGCTACGGCAACACGGGCTTTGGTGGTCGTGTCGATCTCAGTTTCGACGGTGCCGCCGGCCAGAGCTTCGGCGCTTTCCTGCTGAAGGGCATGACACTGCGGCTGGTGGGCGAGGCCAACGATTACGTCGGCAAGGGCATCAACGGCGGTCGCATCACCGTGGTGCCCCCAGCTGGGGTGCATGACCCTGGCAGCCAGGTGATCCTCGGCAACACCTGCCTCTATGGGGCCACCGGTGGCGAGCTGTTCGCCCTGGGCCGCGCCGGTGAGCGCTTCGCCGTGCGCAACAGCGGTGCCGCCACCGTGGTGGAGGGTGCCGGTGACCACTGCTGCGAATACATGACCGGTGGCGTGGTGGTGGTGCTGGGCAGCACTGGCCGCAATGTCGCTGCCGGCATGACCGGCGGTGTGGCGTTCCTGCTGGACGAAGACGACGCCTTGCGCGATCGTCTCAACCCGGAGATCGTCGCCCTCTGCGACCTCACCACCCCTGAGCAGGAGGCCCTGCTGCGGCCCTTGCTGGAGGCCCATCTGGAGGCAACCGGCAGCAGCCGGGCGGCCCAGATCCTGGCCGATTGGCCCAGCTGGAAGCCCCGCTTCAAGGTGCTGGTGCCCCCCAGCGAGAAGGCCAACCTTGGCCTGACCGAACGGGAGGCAGTGGCCGCCTGAGTGGCTGTGTCCACTGCGGTCACGACATGGATTCACTCTCCCGGGAGGGACAGTTGCTTCCTGTCCATTGACCATCCTGCTGCCACTCCGGTGATGGACCAGCGCGGGCTCCCTGGTGCTCAGCGGGGGAATTCCCGCATCAACCGCTGCACCTCCCCGGCGTGGTAGCTACTTCGGGTCAGCGGCGAGCTCACCACCTGCAGGAAGCCCAGATGGTCCTCACCATGGAGGCGGAAGCCCTCGAACTGAGCGGGTGTCACGAAGCGCTGCACAGGCAGATGCTTGGGGCCGGGGGAGAGGTACTGGCCGATGGTCACGATGTCCACCGCGTGGGCGCGCAGATCGCGGAGCACGTCGTCCACCTCGGCGTCGTGTTCGCCCAGTCCCACCATCAGGCCTGATTTGGTGTAGGTGCGGGGCCAGCTTTCGTGCACCCTCTGCAGCAGCTCCAGGGAGCGTTTGTAGATCCCCTGGGGCCGCACCTGGCGATAGAGACGCGGCACGGTCTCGATGTTGTGGTTCAGCACCTCGGGCGCGGCCGCCATCACCGCAGCCAGGGCCTCCCAGTTGCCGCAGAAGTCGGGGATCAGCAACTCGATCGTGGTGAGGGGCGAGCGGCGGCGCACCGCTTCGATGCAGGCCACGAACTGGCTGGCACCGCCGTCGGAAAGGTCGTCGCGGTTCACCGAGGTGATCACCACGTGGCTGAGCTCCATCCGGCTCACCGCTTCCCCCAGCCGCTCCGGTTCGCTGGGATCGAGGCTGCGCACGCTCTTGTCGAAGTCGATGTCGCAATAGGGGCAGGCCCGTGTGCAGCCGGGCCCCATGATCAGAAAGGTGGCCGTGCCTCCGGCGAAACACTCGCCGATGTTGGGGCAGCTGGCCTCCTGGCAGACCGTGTTGAGCTTCAGGTCCACCAGCAGATCCGCCACGGCTCCGATCCGCTCCCGCTGGGGCGCCTTCACCCGGAGCCACTCGGGTTTGGTGGGGGTGGGCTGGCTGGTCACCATGGCCGGGCGCAATGCACGACTCTAGAAACCGGTCTCGGCCAGCCGGCTGGGGCGATCCCTTACACTCCGGAAATCGGGATGTGGCGCAGCTTGGTAGCGCACTTCGTTCGGGACGAAGGGGCCGCAGGTTCGAATCCTGTCATCCCGACTCTTCTCCTCGCTTCCCCGCCAGCAGTTTGCTAGCTGGAAGGGGCAGCTCCCTGTCAGGACAGGTCTCGCGGACCTCTGCTCCATGCAGATCAACCGGGTGGGCATAACCGGTGGCGTTCAGGCCGGGATCGCCACCACCTGGTTACGGCCTCGCTCCTTCGCGGCGTACATCGCGCCATCGGCCCGGGCGATCAGGTCATCCATCGATTCGCCGGGGCGCGCCAGAGCCACCCCCACACTCACCGTGATCTGCGCCTCCCCCTCGGGGATCGGCACCGGTTCACTCGCCAGGCGCCGCAGCTTCTCCCCGATGGCGATCGCATCCTCCAGGCCCTGCACTCCGGGGAGCACGACTATCAGCTCATCACCGCCGATCCGGGCGGCCAGGTCCGAGGCGCGCAGGCAGGATCGGAGCCGCTCGGCCATGGCCTGCAGCACCGCATCGCCGGCTTGGTGGCCGTAGGTGTCGTTCACCTCCTTGAAGCGGTCAAGGTCGCAGAACAGCACCGCCAGCTCCCCTCCCCGGCGCTGGTCGCGGCCCATGAGCCGCTCGATCTGCGTGAAGACCTCCTCCCGGTTCAGCAAGGTGGTGAGGCTGTCAGTGGCGGCCCGCAGTTCCAGCGCCTTCTTGATGGCGATCCGCTCCGTCACATCGCGCCAGATGACGCTGATTTCGTCGCCCACCTTCACCACACGGATGTCGAATTGCCGTATGCCGCCATGCACCTCATGCTGGTGGTACTCGAACTCATCAAGCACCAGCGGTTCTCCGGTGGCCAGCACCTGCAGATAACGATCGAACAGTCCGTTCTCAACATGACCCGGCCAGAACTGCCGCAGGGTGCTCCCCACGAACTCGTCGAGGGGCATGTGGTTGTAAGCAGCGGCGGCGGGGTTGGCCCGCAGGATGCGCAGATCCGTGATCCGCCCCTCCTCGTCCCGCACCGGCCCGAGCAGTAGATGGGGATCGAGCAGGGAATCGAGGGTGATGCTCAGCCGCTGCTGCTCGGCCTTGAGCTGCTGCTGGGCCTGCACCAGCTCCGTGACGTCGTAATTCACGCCCATGATCCGCACCACCTTGCCCGCGTCATCGAAGAACCGGCGCGACGCGGCCTGGATGTAACGCACCGCTCCATCGGGCCAGACCACCCGAAAACGGAGGGCGTACTCGCGCTCGCCGCGCACGGCCGCCTGCAGTTCGCTCTGAGCGAACTGGCGGTCCTCGGGATGGACCGTCTGCGACCACGCCTCCACCGCACCGGAGAACTTCTCCGGATCCACACCGTAGAGCTGGTACATGACCGAATCCCAGGTGAGCACATCGTTCACCGGATCCCAGTCCCAGACCCCCACCACGCCGGCGGCGGCAGCTGTCAGGAGGTATTCCGTCTGGGCCACGATCTCGGTGATCTCGTCGAGCTCCAGCAGCACATGCTCCACCGCACCATGGGCATCGCGGAGGTTGTTGAGCTGCAGATTCCCCCAGCCCCTCTGCCCGTCCGCCCGCCGGAACCTCACCCGCACGCTGTAGCCGTCGATCTCACCGCGCAGTACGCCCTCCAGCGCGGCAGGGTCCATCGGTGTTGCGGACTGTGCATCCTCCACGGATACAAGCTCCAGGGCGGCAAACACCTGCTTCAGGCTTCCCCGGGCCAGCACGGCCGGGCCCAGCCCCAGCAGGGAGCTGAGCTGCCCATTGGCCTGCAGGATGGTCCCCGTATCCGGGGCGCACAGCGCCAGGCCCAAACTGCATTGTTCCAGGGTGCGGTGCAGCAGCTGCTTGGTCCTGTTCAGGGCCCCCTCGGTCTCAACCTGGCGCGTGATGTCGATGAACTGGCCGATCAGAAACTCCACATCTCCGCTCGGGTTCCGGGAGCAGGACACGCAGAGATCGATCCAGACGGGCCGTTCCCTGTCCGAACCAATGCGCACCTTGATTCGATAGCTGGAGCGCCGGTTGGCCAGGATCTCCTCCACGAGGACCTGCTCGCGCTTGACGTCGTCCGGATGGGTGATGTCTTGCCAGTGCAGGGAGTGGGTGGATTGGGGGTCGCAGCCAAGGATCTCGCAGAAGGCCGGGTTCGTCAGGAAAAAGCGACCGCTGGCATCGGTCAGGCCCACGCCGGCGGCGGAATTGTCGATCGTGGTCCTGAAGAGCTCCTCACTGCGGCGTCGCTGTGCTGACTCCCGTGCACGCTGGGCCGCGAGATGCACGGCCACAGCCACCACACCGGAGAGTGCCAGCAGGCGCGTGAGGTAGTCGGTCGAGGGAAAGAAGCCCCAGTAGAGCCCCGACGCGATCGCCAGTGCATAGGCCTGCACAATCAGGGGGATCATCCGGCGTGGCGTCACGACGCTCGCCGAGAGCGCCACCACCAGGAAGTAATAGGGCAGCAGCGGGACGTTGCGCGGCAGGGCCAGATCGAGAAGGAAAAGCCCGACCATCGCCAGATGTAAAATTAACAACTGGCGGCGGATGTCGGCAGGCCCTGTGGGTGTCAGGAAAGAGCCGTGATGACTCATGATGGATTGATTGGGCCTCGGTCTATTTTAAATGGATTCAATCTGCGGGGATCACGATCCCTGCCGCATGAAGGACACATGCGATGACACAGGGTTGGGCCTGGTCACCCTGGCGGAGGGATCCACGCAACCCGTCGGGGGAATGGTCACGACCAGGTCACGACCCTGTGCTGCCTGTCCCCGTCCATGGCTTCATCCGCCCGCGCCATCAGGTCGTCGATCGATGCCCCTTTGCTCCACCAGGGACACGGGTTCGCTCGCCACTCGCCGCCAGTGAGGGCCACCAGAAGCGCATCGCCGCCGATTCGGGCCACCAGATCCGAAGCCCGCAGGCAGGACGCACCAGATCCGCCCTGCCCCGGAGCACAGCGTCCCCGGTCTGGTGACCGAAGGCGTCATGACCCGTCCTGAAGCGGTCCAGGGCGCAGGCCGAGAGCACCACCACCAGGTCGAAGCTCAACAGTGGGGTTCCTTCCTTGCGGGAGAACCGGATTCGCCCAGACGATCAAGGCCAGAACCAGGCCCAGGATCCAGAGCAGGCGGCGATGACCTGCGGAACCCGCTGATCACAAGGCGGCCCAATCCTGTTACCCCGATTCTTCTTTTTAAGCTCTGGTGGGGTCAGCTGAGCTCAGCGCCTGGATACCCCCGCGGAGTCACCATCCGCCCATCGCAGACGTAGCTGCTGCTGTTACCCACCAGCACCAGGGTGAGCATGTCGACCTGCTCCACCGGCAGATCCCTCAGGGTGTGCAGGGTCACGGCCTCTTCCGCTCGGCCCAGCTGACGGGCCAGGGCCACAGGTGTTGTCTTGGGGCGCCCTTGCAGCAGCAGCTCCAGGGCCCGATCCAGCTGCCAGTCCCGGCCTCGCGAGCGGGGGTTGTAGAGCGCCACCACGAAATCACCGGCGGCGGCCGCTTCCAGCCGGCGTTCGATCACTGCCCAGGGGGTGAGCCGATCGCTGAGGCTGATGGTGCAGAAGTCGTGCATCAGGGGGGCGCCGCAGCGGGCCGCCGCCAGTTGCAGCGCCGAGATGCCGGGATGCACCGCGAACGCCGGTCGCTGATCGCTGGGCAGTTGGCCCCAGAGCTCCAGGGCCAGGCCAGCCATGCCGTAGATGCCGCTGTCTCCGGAGGAGATCAGGGCGACGGGCAGGCCGGCCCCGGCCAGCTCCAGGGCGGTGGCGCAGCGCTGACGCTCCTCGGTGAGTTTCCCGTCAATGCGCTGTTGATCCGGCCGGCGCAGGGGTTCCAGCAGATCGAGATAGAGCCCATAGCCCACCCAGATGGTGGCCTCCGCCAGGGCACGGCGGGCATCGGGGGTGAGCAGATCGAGGCTGCCCGGTCCGCTGCCGACCAGATCCAGCCGGCCCCGGGCCGGCGCCGATTGCCGCGGACTGAAGGCGATCGCCAGGGTGGCGGCTCCGGATTCCCCGGGGCCGGCCTTCTCGATCGTCTTGGTCAGCAGCAGACGGGGGCTGGGGACGGTCCCATGGGCAGAGGAGGTGATGCCCCAGGGCGTGATCGCCTCGGCGGCGAGCAAGGCCGACGCTTCCGCCACGCTGGCGGTGCCCATCTCACCGGCCACCACCTGTGACGGGTTGGGCACGGCCATGGCATCCAGAGCGTTGGCCTCGAAGAGCCGCAGCGGCCAGCCATGGCGCTCCGCCAGCTCCAGCAGCGCCGGCTCGTCGCCCTTGCGGTCGATGCTGCCCAGGCCGGCGACGGCTTCACGGGCCAGTCCGCTGCTGCTGAGGCCGCGTGCCACCAGGCGCTCCAGCAGGCTGGAACTGGTGTTCCGCTCGCAGCCGATGCCGAGCCAGAGGGTTGGGGGATGCCAGCGGCAGCCACGGCCTTGGTAAGCGGTGATCCAGAGATCGGCAGATGGTTCAGCTGTGGTCTGCTGGCGAGGAGTCTGGCTTCCCTGTACCTGAAGCCCCAGAGCCTGGCTGGCTTCCAGGGCGGTCCACCCCGTTTCGCCACAGTCCTGCTGCACAAGCAGGGGAGAGCCTGGAGAAGGGAGGAGGTCGCCGGCCGTCGGGGAGGCTCGCTGCATCAGCCGGGTCCAGTCGCCGCTGCCCCGGCGCCAGCCCCAGGCTGTGCCGAAGCTGTCGAGCGCCAGTCGGCCCTGGCCTGAGCTGGCGCCGGTGACGACAGCCTGCCCGCCCAGCAGGGCCGCCAGTCGATGGCTCAGTGCTTCGCCGCCGCCAGCATGGCCGCCAAGCAGTGGAATGGCGAAGCGTCCCTGCGGGTCGAGCACCACCACGGCTGGGTCGCTGGACTTGTCTTGCAGCAGTGGCGCCACCAGGCGGATCACCAGACCGCAGGCTCCCACCGCCACCACGGCGCTGGCCCCGTCCCAGTGGTGCCGCAGCCAGCTGGCCGGGTCGGATGCGTCATCCGCCGCGCTGACCCCGGCGCCTGGCTCAAGCCCTGGCCTCGACTCCTTGCCAGGCAGTCGCACGCGATCCACTAGGCCGGCCTGCTGCAGCTGGGCCAGCAGGGCCCGCGCGGCTTCGCTGAAGCCCAGGCCCAGCACCGGCCCTTTGCGTTCCAGGCTCATGCTTCCTCCTGGATGACGAGCGGCGTGGTCACATCGGCTGGTGGGGAGGGCATCGTGTCGGTCTTCAGAGTCGGTGCGGCCTCGATCGGCTCGGGTCCTGATTCCTTGTCCTCGTTGCTGCTGCCAGCGTTGGTGTCTGCGCCCTGTGGCTTGAGCTCCTGTTGCACAGATTCCTGCGGCTTAGGCGCCTGAGCGGCGCCATCCGGAAGCTCGGACTCCACAGGTTCGCGACTGACCGGACTCTGCTCCAGCTGTTTTGCCTGGTCCTGATCGTTGCCTAGGTCTGCCTGGGGCGACCGGGGGGAGTCCTCTTCAAGGGCCGGTGAGGCTTCAGGTGATGGCTCCAGCGCCGGCGGGATCGTCGGAACGAATGCCTCGACGGCCTCGACGGTCTCAGCGACCTCGGGTTGCGGTGGCGGAGCTTCCCCTAGCAGCTGGGCCACGGTCAGGGCATCGAGGCGGCCTCCCTGCCAGATCGGCCTGGGCCCGGGTTCAAGCCGCACCTCCTGCACCAGGCTGTTGAACGGCGCATTCAGGGGTTCGCCCTGGCCATCGACCAGCTCCAGCACAAGGGCGTTGGAGCCCGGACGCCAGCCCTGCAGCCAGAGGGGGTCGTTGCGATCCACCAGGAAGCTGTCGCCGTTCAGGGTGACGCGCAGGCGCCAGCTGTCGTCGTTCGGCCGCAGATGTTGCAGCGGCGCATCCAGAAGCAGCCAGTCGAGCAGCACCGGTTCGGCGGAAACGGTGAGGGCTGGACTGGCCACGATCAGCTGGGGGGATCCGACCGCCGGCACTCCGAGGGGGTTGGCGGCCACACGGTGCACCACGATCTGGGCCTGGGCGCCAGGGCTCTTGACGGCCTCACCCCAGGGCCTGGCGGCATAGGCGGTGATCCGGTGGCTGCCGGGCGACAGGGGCGGCAAGTTCAGCGCCAGCTGATCGGCGTCGTGCAGGCGGATCGGGGGATCCCCATCGATTTGCACCACCAGATGGGGGCCCAGTCCCAGGGGACCGGCGTCCACCAGGGGCCAGTCCCGCACGGCCAGCTGCAGGATCCAGTCACCCTCAGCCTGGGTGGATCCGTTGCGGGGGCTGAGGATTTCCACCCTGGGCTGATGCTCCCCCAGGGCGCCCATCAGTTGCTGGACTCCTGGGGGTGGCGCCACCTCCCGCAGGGCGGAAGGGGTCGGCCGGCTCAGGATGCCGGCCCCGCCCTCCTGACGTTGCTTGGGTCCGAAGCCCACTCGGGCCGCCACCGCGCTACAACCTGAGGCCCCAACCACCAGGCCCACCAGCACGATCCAGCTGAACAGCCGTGTCATCAGCCGTCCGGCGGGCCTCGCCAAGGCCGGTCTCTGGTCCCCGGCCGTGCCGCTGATCCAGCTCAGAACCGGTCGGGGGATCCACCTCCATCCCATGCGCCCCCATCCAGATTCCCAGACTCGCCCGAATGCCCGCTGGCTCTGACGTTGCGACCCTTTCGTGCCCTGCAGGTCTGATCGCACGTCCGATTCATCGTCGTCTGCAGGCATTCTGCTCACCGATCGCCAAGGCAGGCAGCTGTCTATAGCTCTGGTAGCAAGTCTTTCGCGTCTGGTGCTAGTGCAGACTCTGGATTTTGGGGTCTCTCGATGTGACTCGCTCCCTGTCAAACCCCTTGCCAGGCCTGGAAAGCGCGGGGATTGAACCTTTGTAACTGGCGGGGGGATCCGATTGAAACTGACCCCTATACTTTCGCCAGCGGTCCCCTTTCAGGGGCCCCTCGCACCAGTCGTAGCAAGCGTTTTCGCCCTTTTGGGCAGACCCTTGTTCGCCTGGCGCCCATGGGCAGGACGCTCGTCTTTCTGTTCATAGGGCCCGTCACTCGCCGTGGCGGCGCCGGCGTTCCGCGCCGAATTCGCCACAGCGGGTGTAAGGGGTGGACCTCCACCTCGACCCCGTCCCTCGAGGAACGTCTCGATGACCATCAGCCCACCAGAGCGTGGGAAAACGGCGAAAGCCCAGGTCGATCGGAACCCGGTTCCGGCGACCTTCGAACTGTTCGGCAAACCCGGGCATTTCGATCGCTCCCTCGCCAAGGGTCCCAAAACCACCACCTGGGTTTGGAACCTCCACGCCAACGCTCACGACTTCGACAGCCACACGAGTGATCTTGAAGAGGTTTCTCGCAAGATCTTCTCGGCTCATTTCGGCCATCTGGCCGTCATCTTCATCTGGTTGAGCGGTGCCTTCTTCCATGGCGCCCGCTTCTCCAACTACACCGGCTGGCTGGCCGACCCCCTGCACGTCAAGCCTTCGGCTCAGGTGGTTTGGCCGATCTTTGGCCAGGAAATTCTCAACGGTGATGTGGGTGCCGGATTCCACGGCATTCAGATCACTTCAGGCCTGTTCCACGTCTGGCGGGCCTGGGGTTTCACTTCTGAAACCCAACTGATGGCCACCGCCATCGGTGCCTTGGTGATGGCCGGCCTGATGCTCAATGCCGGCGTCTTCCATTACCACAAGGCGGCTCCCAAGCTCGAGTGGTTCCAGAACGTTGAGTCCATGCTCAACCACCATCTGGCTGGCCTGCTCGGCCTGGGTTCCCTGTCCTGGACGGGGCACCTGCTGCATGTGTCCCTGCCCACCACCCAGTTGATGGATGCCATCGACGCTGGCTCACCGCTGGTGCTGAACGGCAAGACCATCGCTTCGGTGGCGGACATCCCCCTTCCCCATGAATTCCTCAACCAGGAGCTGCTGACTCAGTTGTTCCCCGGTTTTGGTGCCGGCATCTCGGCGTTCTTCAGCGGGAACTGGGCTGCCTACAGTGATTTCCTCACCTTCAAGGGTGGTCTGAATCCTGTCACCGGCAGTCTGTGGATGACAGACATCGCCCATCACCACCTGGCGATTGCGGTCCTGTTCATTGTTGCCGGTCACATGTACCGGACCAACTGGGGCATTGGCCACAGCATCAAGGAAATCCTTGAGGGCCAGAAGGGCGATCCTCTGCTCTTCCCAGCTCCCAAAGGTCATGACGGACTTTTCGAGTTCATGACCACTTCGTGGCACGCCCAGCTTGGCGTGAACCTTGCATTGATGGGTTCGCTGAGCATCATTGTGGCGCACCACATGTACTCGATGCCTCCCTATCCCTATATCGGCATCGACTACCCCACCCAGCTTTCGATCTTCACCCACCACATGTGGATCGGTGGCTTCCTGATCGTCGGTGCCGGTGCCCACGCCGCCATCGCGATGGTGCGTGACTATGACCCCGCCAAGCACATCGACAACGTGCTCGACCGGGTGCTCAAGGCACGTGACGCCCTGATCAGTCACCTCAATTGGGTGTGCATCTGGCTGGGCTTCCACAGCTTCGGTCTGTATATCCACAACGACACCATGCGTGCCCTGGGACGTCCCCAGGACATGTTCAGTGACTCCGCCATCGCGCTGAAGCCGATCTTCGCGCAGTGGATTCAGGGTCTTCACGCCGCAGCAGCCGGCACCACCGCTCCCAACGCCCTGGCGGGTGTGAGCGAGGTGTTCAACGGCGCTGTCGTGGCCGTGGGTGGCAAGGTTGCTGCCGCGCCGATTCCCCTGGGAACGGCAGATTTCATGGTGCACCACATTCACGCCTTCACCATCCACGTGACGGTGTTGATCCTGCTGAAAGGTGTGCTGTACAGCCGCAGTTCCCGTCTTGTCCCTGACAAGGCCAACCTCGGCTTCCGCTTCCCCTGCGACGGCCCCGGCCGTGGCGGTACCTGCCAGGTTTCGGCTTGGGACCATGTGTTCCTGGGTCTGTTCTGGATGTACAACTCCCTCTCGATCGTCATCTTCCACTTCAGTTGGAAAATGCAGAGCGATGTCTGGGGAACCGTGAATGCAGACGGCAGCGTCTCGCATATCACCAACGGGAACTTCGCTGAGAGTGCCATCACCATCAATGGCTGGCTCCGCGATTTCCTCTGGGCTCAGGCCGCACAGGTGATCAACAGCTACGGCTCGTCCTCCAGTGCATACGGTCTGATGTTCCTGGGTGCCCACTTCATCTGGGCGTTCAGCCTGATGTTCCTGTTCAGTGGCCGCGGCTACTGGCAAGAGCTGATTGAGTCCATCGTCTGGGCTCATAACAAGCTGAAAGTTGCCCCCGCCATTCAGCCGCGGGCGCTCTCGATCACCCAAGGCCGTGCCGTTGGTGTCGCCCATTACCTGCTGGGCGGTATCGCGACCACCTGGTCCTTCTTCCTGGCCCGCATCATTGCGGTCGGCTGACCTTTCCTGACCTTTCCCAATGGCAACGAAATTTCCTTCGTTCAGCCAGGGTCTGGCACAGGACCCGACAACCCGCCGTATTTGGTACGGCATTGCCACGGCTCACGACTTCGAGAGTCACGACGGCATGACCGAGGAGCGGCTTTACCAAAAGCTGTTCTCCACCCACTTCGGTCACCTGGCCATCATTGGCCTCTGGGTTTCGGGCAACCTGTTCCATATCGCCTGGCAGGGCAACTTTGAGCAGTGGGTCGCCGATCCTCTGCACGTCCGTCCCATCGCGCATGCGATCTGGGATCCCCACTTCGGTCAAGGCGCGATTGCCGCCTTCACCCAGGCGGGCGCTTCCTCTCCGGTGAACATCGCGTATTCAGGTCTGTACCACTGGTGGTACACGATCGGTATGCGCACCAACGCCGAGCTGTATCAGGGCTCCATCTTCATGATGATCCTGTCGGCTTGGGCTCTGTTCGCCGGCTGGCTCCACCTTCAGCCCAAGTTCCGGCCTTCCCTGGCCTGGTTCAAGAATGCTGAGTCCCGTCTGAACCACCACCTGGCTGTTCTGTTCGGCTTCAGCTCCATCGCCTGGACCGGTCACCTCGTTCACGTCGCCATCCCTGAGGCCCGCGGTCAGCACGTCGGTTGGGACAACTTCCTTTCGGTGCTGCCCCATCCCGCTGGTCTGGCTCCGTTCTTCACCGGTAACTGGGGCGTCTATGCCCAGAATCCCGATGGTCTGAATCAGGTCTTCGGCACCGCCGAAGGCTCGGGTACCGCGATCCTGACCTTCCTGGGCGGCTTCCACCCCCAGACCGAAGCCCTCTGGCTCACGGATATCGCCCATCACCATCTGGCGATTGGTGTGATCTTCGTGATCGCGGGTCACATGTACCGCACCAACTTCGGTATCGGTCACTCCATCCGCGAGATCCTCGAAGCCCACAACCCGCCCAAGGGCACCCCTGGTGACCTCGGAGCTGGCCACAAGGGTCTCTACGACACCATCAACAACTCGCTCCACTTCCAGCTGGGTCTGGCGCTGGCCAGCCTCGGTGTGGTGACGAGCCTGGTGGCTCAGCACATGTATGCGATGCCGTCTTACGCGTTCATCGCGAAGGACTACACAACGCAGGCTGCGCTGTACACGCACCACCAGTACATCGCCATCTTCCTGATGTGCGGTGCTTTCGCCCACGGTGCGATCTTCTTCATCCGCGACTACGACCCGGAAGCCAACAAGAACAACGTTCTTGCCCGGATGCTCGACCACAAGGAAGCCATCATCAGCCACCTCAGCTGGGTTTCCCTGTTCCTCGGCTTCCACACTCTGGGTCTCTACGTCCACAACGACGTGGTCGTGGCTTTCGGAACTCCCGAGAAGCAGATCCTCGTCGAGCCCGTCTTCGCCCAGTTCGTCCAGGCCGCTTCCGGCAAGGCGATGTACGGCATGGACGTGCTGCTCTCCAATCCTGGTAGTGCCGCCTCCCTGGCTTCGGCCAACATCCCTGGCGATCACTACTGGCTGGATGCCATCAATGGCAATACCGATCTGTTCCTGCCGATCGGGCCTGGTGATTTCCTTGTGCACCACGCCATTGCGCTGGGTCTGCACACCACGACCTTGATCCTGGTGAAGGGCGCCCTGGATGCCCGGGGTTCCAAGCTGATGCCCGATAAAAAGGACTTCGGCTACTCTTTCCCCTGCGATGGCCCTGGCCGTGGCGGTACCTGCGACATCTCTGCCTGGGACGCCTTCTATCTGGCAGTCTTCTGGGCTCTGAACACCGTGGGTTGGGTCACCTTCTACTGGCATTGGAAGCACCTCGCCATCTGGCAGGGCAACGTGGCTCAGTTCAACGAATCCAGTACCTATCTGATGGGCTGGTTCCGTGATTACCTCTGGCTGAACAGCTCCCAGCTGATCAACGGTTACAACCCGTTTGGCTCGAACAACCTGGCCGTCTGGTCCTGGATGTTCCTGTTCGGTCACCTGGTATGGGCCACTGGCTTCATGTTCCTGATCTCCTGGCGGGGTTACTGGCAGGAACTGATCGAGACCATTGTCTGGGCGCATCAGCGCACTCCGCTTGCCAACCTGGTGGGCTGGCGCGATAAGCCTGTGGCTCTCTCGATCGTTCAGGCCCGTGTGGTTGGTCTGGCTCACTTCACAGTGGGTTACATCCTGACCTACGCTGCCTTCCTGATCGCTTCCACCTCGGGCAAGTTCGGCTGAGGTTTCGCGGCGCCACGCGTTGGCCCGGCTCGATAACCTTCACTCGACCTGCCTTCACTCGAGGGACGATGACACCCCTGGCCTTGTGCCGGGGGTTTTTCGTTGGTGTGCTGGTGAAGAGTGTTTGATGTTTCGACCAAGAAGACGTTTGCCGATTGGCTATACCGTGGGGTTCTTGGGTCCTTGGTCATCGGGTTCAGGGAGGCTAGGTGCCAGTGAAGATGTCTATAGCAGCGGGTTCTTGCTCATCTGATCGGTTGCGACTCGTTGATGATGAAGCAACGGTTCTGCATTGTTTCTGCTTAATCTTTGCCCTTTTGCTTTTGCCATTCCGGTCTCGCGTTTACAGCTTCTGAACCCGCTGCAGCAGGTATGTGAGCCATGCCACTTGAGGCGCATGGTGTGAGCCTCGATCAATCGCCAATCGCCAATTGTCAATTTGCAAGCGCCTGTGGCCTTTTTCTTGGTGAATCCGAGAGCTCGGGGAAGATAGAAGAGGGCTAGGGGCTGCAAGCTGGGACATCGCAGTTCAGGACGATGGCGTAGGTTGCTTCCGATTGCAGGGACTCTCTATGTCTGGTTGCGGCGTGATTGTCGGCCTCTGCCTTTGGTTGGCGTTGTGGTGATCCTCGCCCTTGCCCGTCTTCAGCTTTAGGGCGATCGAGTCTGGGCCCTAACGCTTCTGTTTGCTGGTCAGGAATAGGAATCAGGCAAGTCTTCAGTAGCAGTAGATGTTGCTGAGCTTCGTCAAGCCCATTGGCGGCCGCTGGCTAATCTTATTGCCTGCAGATCGTCGGTGGATCTGTCGCCACCTGTTTCCAGGCTTGTCTCTTGCGGCGTGGCAGTGTCGTCTCAAGGCCTAGTCTCTTTAGGCCGATTTCTATGGTCTTCTTTCATCAGCCTGCTATCTTTCTCTGCCTCTGCCTCCCTCTCAGCAGTGTCGCCTGATTCCAGGCTTGCTGATGTCCATGAAGTGAGTGTAATCCTTCGGCCAATCGCGCTGAAAGAATGATTCAATATGAATGATTCAATCCCAGTAGCTTCCAGCTAGATTCTTTCGCAGAAAAAGCCCCGCCTTGGCGGGGCTTTTTGGTTTGCTCTTGGGCGGGGGATTGCTTGGAAAGAAGTACGAAGACTGTCCAGGCAGGTTGTGTTGATGCTGAAGCCGAGTCAGAGGCTCAGCTCACACTCCAGACGCCACCGGCGATGTTCACCAGCGGAGCCACAACGGCAGTGCCTGTGAGGAACCAGGCGAAGGCGGCGCCGCCGCAGCCACCCAGCCAGAAGCCGCTGGCGAATTCGGCCCAGCCTGCCTTGGTGAACAGGTCGGCGGGCGGATTGTCGATGGTGGCGTCAGGGGGTTGGACGTTCGGGCCGGAGCCGGCAGTGCCATAGATCGACAGGCACACCGTGAGAATCGACACCAGACCAATGGTGGCCAGAAGACCGGCGGTGCTGGCGTAGTCGGTGAGGCGCAGCGGTCCGCAGATCGCAAAGGGGCCGTAGAGGAAGAAGCCATGGGCCATGCCCACTTCCAGGCCGCGACGGTTGGGAGACAGGGCAGGGCGATAGGCGGGCAGCGCGTTCAGGAAGGCCTTGGTGAAGTAGCTGCTGTTGACGGGAGTGGCCAGATTGCCGACGGTCGGGTCGGCCACGGGGGTCACGGTCATGGTGGCGGAATGAGGGGAACGGGATCGGGTAGACCCGGAGGCGATCGCGACGGCTCAGTCGGTCGCTTCGATCACGTTGAACAACAGGGCCATGGCCACGGCTGGGCCCAGGATTCCCACAAGGGGAACGAACACCGAGGGCAACCAGGCCGCTGCAAATTCTCCAGTCATGGCATAGGCCAATAGGAATCGTCGATACTGTACGGAGAGGTCTGAAAGGGACCCCTGGCGCTGTTGAGGGGCGACATAAAAGTTCAATCCCCGCCTGAGGCCTCTCACTCCTTCCAGTGCCGCTGTTGCCATCTCCTCGAGACCTCCCTCCAGTGGCCGTTCGCAAGATGCCGTCCCAGTGGCCTTGCCCACCGCCATCTGCTGGCGGCGCCCATGAAGGCTTGGTGCCGAGGCTGAAATCCGGGATCACCCGCTGGCACTGCCGCGCAAGGTGGCCCGCACGCGGTAGATCGGTCGTCCCTGGCTCTCGTGATACGTCCGCATTTGCAGTTCCGACAGCAGGCCGAAGCAGAACAGCTGAACCCCGGTGAGAAAGCAGAGCAGGGCCATCAGCAGCAGGGGGCGGTCGCCGATGTTGGCGCCCTGCAGCTTCTCCACCAGCAGCCAGGCGCCGATCAGCAGTCCCAGGCCCATCCCCACCAGGCCTCCCAGGCCGAAAACATGCATCGGCCTGGTGAGGAAGCGCTTCATGAACCACACCGTGAGCAGATCCATCAGCACCCGGAATGTACGGTCGATCCCGTATTTGCTGGTGCCGAAGCGGCGAGGGTGATGGCTCACCTTCACTTCGGTGATCCTGGCCCCTTCGATGAAGGCCAGCGCCGGCAGGAAGCGGTGCAGCTCTCCGTAGAGGTTCATGTCCTCGACCACCTCGCGCCGGTAGGCCTTGAGTGAGCAGCCGTAGTCGTGCAGCTTCACGCCGGTGACCCGGGCGATCAGGCGGTTCGCCAGCAGGGAGGGCAGCAGGCGGCTCACGGCCGCATCCTGCCGCTGGTAGCGCCAGCCGCTCACCAGGTCATAGCCCTGGTCCAGGGTGTCCAGCAGCAGGGGGATGTCGGCCGGATCGTTCTGCAGATCGCCGTCGAGGGTCACGATCACGGGGCCGCGGCTGGCATCGAAGCCCGCCGCCATGGCGGGGGTCTGGCCGTAGTTGCGACGCAGCAGCACCGCCACCAGTTCGGGGATCGTGCTGGCCAGCTCCTGCAGCAGAATCGGGGTGCGATCGCGCGAGCCGTCGTCCACCAGCACCAGCTCGAAGGGGATCCCCAGGGGCCGCAGCTGAGCCAGCAGCTGCTCCACCAAGGGTCTGAGACTGTCCTCTTCGTTGTAGAGCGGCACCACCACCGAAAGAGTGGGCAGGGTGGGGGCCGGCATGGCGGCGGATCCGGAGGCGAGCCGAACCCTAAACGGAGACTGGCATCAGTCTCCGCAGGCGCTGCCGTCGTGGCAGTGCATCACCCGGCCGGCGCCGCGCAGTTCCAACCGGTAGTGGCGTGCCACGGGATCCGGATTGTGGGGCGAGAGGTCGTCGATGCCGATGCCATTGCGGCCGTGTGCGACCCCAGAGCTGTGCAGGTAGCGGCCGCCTGTGAGGTGCAGGCCCACATGGGTGCAGCGCCGCGGTGTGCCGAAGAAGATCAGATCGCCTGGTCGCAGCAGCGCCGTCGCTCCCGGGCGGACGGCCACCGGCTGGCAGAAACGTTCCTGCAGGTAGGCATCGCGTGGCAGCCAGATGCCCTGGCTGGCAAACAGGGTCTGAACCAGGCCGGAGCAGTCGAAATCAGGCCCGAGCGATCCGCCCCACAGGTAGGTGTTGGGCTGGAGCATGGCGGCTTTTGCCGCCGCCAGCACCGCCGGCAGGCGGGCTTCGATTTGGGGGCGTTGCAGGCGTTGGCTGCGGGGTCGACTGCCGCTCACGGCGTGGCCCAGCAGGTGGTTCGGCTCGATCCAGCCGGGGTAGCCGTCCTCCAGCAGTCGGACCCTCAGACGCGCCGCTTCCCCTGGTGCGCCCGCTCTGGTGCCATCGCGCAACTGCAGCACCCGCCCCGCCGCCGCCTGGGTGGCCAGGCCGGCTCCGTGGGCCCGGCTGTAGAGGTTGAGTGGCGCGGTGAGCTGCCAGAGGCTGCCCGCTTCCAGCAGCTCGCGGGCCGCCGGGCTGCCGGTCGGCAGAGTGCTTAATGTCGCCATCACGCTGCTCGGCGGAGATGGTGTTCTACAACCCGGATCCGGGCATGGCCGAGCGCCTCGCCGATCTGGTGGCGGCTCTGGAGCTGGAGGGGCGGGAAGGGCTGGGTCAGCGGCTGTCGATCACCTGGTTGCGTTACCCCGAGTCCCTGCGACATCAGGCCCATGACCTGGATCCGACCAGCTTCTGGCAGCGACCGCTGACCGGTGCTGCCTGGGCCGGTGATCGCCTCCGCTATCCCGCCAGTGTGGTGAAGTTGATCTATCTGGTGGCCGCCGAGGCCTGGCTGCAGCGCCAGCTGATTGGCGATGGGCCGGAGCTGCGCCGGGCCCTGGCCGACATGATCCGCGACTCCAGCAATGACGCCACGGCACTGGTGATGGATCTGCTCAGCGGCACCACCAGTGGCCCTGAGCTGCCGCCGCATCGTTACAGCTCCTGGTGCCACCAGCGCGGCATCGTCAACCGCTGGCTGACCGAGCTCGCCTGGCCTGAGCTGGAGGGCTGTAATGCCTGCCAGAAGACCTGGGGCGATGGCCCCTACGGCCGTGAACGTCAGTTCTACGGGCCTGATCTGCAGAATCGCAACCGCCTCAGCACCGATGCCGTGGCCCGGGTTCTGCATGGGGTGATGGCAGGCGCGATGGTGTCGCCGCCGGCGTGCCGGCGCATGCAGGACCTGCTGGCCCGCTCGCTCGATCCCCTGGAACGGCAGGCCGATCCGGAGAATCAGGTGGATGGCTTCATCGGCGAAGCCCTGCCGCTGCAGACACCCTTCTGGAGCAAGGCCGGCTGGATGAGCCAGGCGCGCCATGACGCCGCCTATGCGGAACCCGAGAACGGTCTGCCGTTCCTGCTGGTGATCTTCAGCGAAGGGCAGGCGTGTGCTGATGATCCGGCCCTGTTGCCGGCGATCACCACCGAATTGCTGCGCTACAGCGGCCCGGTCTGAGCCACTCCGGGCCGGGTGCCGCAGGCCCGATCGACAACCCCGACATTCCGTTTGAGCGGAAGTCGGGGAGTCTGTGCTTTGGAAACGGAGAGGGAGGGATTCGAACCCTCGACAGAAGTTGCCTCCTGTAACTCCTTAGCAGGGAGCCGCTTTCAACCACTCAGCCACCTCTCCAGTGGCTCCGTGAGCTTATCAGTGGGCCGGCAGCCTCAGCCCTCGCCGCCGCCGCTCACGGCCAGCCGCGGCAGCCGGTGCTTGAAGCCGCAGAGGATCTCCCAGGGGATGGTGTGGCAGCGCTCACTCCAGTCGGTCGGGCCGATGCTGCGGTCGCCCTGCTGCCCGAGCAAGGTCACCACCGATCCCACCTCCAGCTCGGAGGTGTCGGTGGCATCGAGCACCAGCTGATCCATGGTGATCGCGCCCACCTGCGGCAGGCTCTGCCCTCGGAACAGCACCTCCAGCTGGTTCGAGAGCTGGCGGGGGACGCCATCGGCGTAGCCGATGCCCACCACCGCCAGTCGGCTGGGGCGGCTGGTACGGAAGCGATGGCCATAGCTCACCCCCACCCCCGCCGGCACCTCCCGGATCAGGGAGACGCGGGCGTGTAGCTGCATCGCTGGTTGCAGCGGCACCCGGCCGGCCAGATGCGGGGCTGGCTCCTGGCCATAGAGGGCCAGCCCGACCCGCACCAGGTCGTAGTGGATGGCGTGATCCCGCAGGGTGCCGGCCGAGTTGGCCAGGTGGCGGTGCCCGCAGCTCAGCCTCTGCTGGCGGAGGCTGTCCAGCACACTCTCGTAGCGGCGTTGCTGCTCGCGCGTCAGGCCGTCGTCCTCGTCGGGGCAGGCATCGGCGTGGGCGAGGTGGGAATAGAGCCCCACCAGCTCCACAGCATCGAGGTCCTGCAGGGCCGCCACCAGGCGGGGGCCGTCCTGCCAGTCGGCGCCGAGCCGGGCCATGCCGGTGTCGAGCTTGAGCTGCAGCGGCATCGAACGACCGCTGCCGCTGGCCAGGTTCTGGCAGAGCAGGGCTTCCCGCATGCTGCTGATCGTTGGCATCAGCTGCCAGCGCAGACAGCTGCGCAGTTCCTCCACCTGGGTGAGGTTGCCCAGCACCAGAATCGGCGCCCGGATCCCGGCGGTGCGCAGTTCCACTCCCTCGGCAAGGGTGGCCACCCCGAAGCAGCTGGCGCCGCCGGCGAGGGCGGCCTCGGCGACCAGCACCGCACCGTGGCCGTAGCCATCCGCCTTGACCACGGCCATCAGCTCGGTGAGCGGACCGATGAAGCGGCGCAGGGCGCGGGCGTTGGCGCGGATGGCGCCGGCATTCACTTCCACCCAGGCCCGTTGCCTGGACTGGCCGGTCTCATGGGGTGCCAGGGGTGTGCTGAGCGGCGAGGAGGACATCAGCGCCTCTCCACGGCAGCCAGGAGCCGCCGCGCGTCGCTGCCGGTGCCGTCGAAGGAGGCGTGGAACACAGTCGCGCGCGGAGAACGCCTCTAGCATGGACTGCAATCAGAGGGGCTGGCATGGGCCACGTTCTCGTTCTGAATGCGTCCTACGAGCCGCTCAATATCACCCACTGGCGTCGCGCCATGGTGATGCTGCTCAAGGGAAAGGCCGAAGGCCTGGAGCACGACTCCAGCCGCGTCATCCGGCCGGATCTGCTGCTGCCCACCGTGATCCGTCTGCGTCAGTTCGTGCGGGTGCCCTACAAGCCCCTGCCCCTGACCCGCCGCAATCTGTTTCAGCGCGACAACCACCGCTGCCAGTACTGCGCCAGCACCACCCAACCGCTCTCGATCGATCACATCGTGCCCCGCAGCCGTGGCGGCGCCGATGCCTGGGAGAACGTCACCACCGCCTGCCTGGGCTGCAATGTGCGCAAGGGCAATCGCACGCCTCGCGAAGCCGGCATGCCGCTGCTGCAGGAGCCCCATCGTCCCCACAGCGGGCTCAATTTCGAGGCCAGCCGTCAGATCCGGGCCGGTCGCCACGCGGAGTGGGCCAAATATCTGATCGGTGCCGCCTGATCCGGTTGATGCTCACGGCCTTGAAAACCGCTGGTTCTGAAGCTCCAGCCTGGGTTCAGACCCCGCTCGCCTGGCGGGCCAGCTCTTCCAGTTGCCGGCTCTGCTCGGCGGCGATCGAGGCCCCGATCAGCTCGCCCAGCTGGCCCGCCAGCACGGGTTCGAGCGCGAAATTGCGTCCCAGGCGGTGGTCGGTGGTGCGGTTGTCTTTGTAGTTGTAGGTGCGGATCTTTTCGCTGCGATCGCCGCTGCCCACCTGAGCCCGACGGGTTGAACTCTCCGCGGCGGCGGCGGCGGCGAGTTCCCGCTCCAACAGCTTGGCCCGCAGGATCTCCATGGCCCGTTCCCGGTTCTGCAGCTGGGAGCGTTCCTGGGTGCAGAACACGCGGATACCGGTGGGCTTGTGCAGCAGATCCACTGCCGTTTCCACCTTGTTCACGTTCTGGCCGCCGGCGCCGCCGGAGCGGGCTGTGCTGATCTCCAGCTCGCCTGGATCGATCTGCACCTCCACCGGATCTGCTTCCGGCATCACCGCCACCGTGGCCGTGGAGGTATGCACCCGCCCCTGGGATTCGGTGGCAGGCACCCGCTGGACGCGGTGCACCCCCGCCTCGAACTTGAGCTGGCTGTAGACCCCGTAGCCGCGGATCGCCAGGATGAGTTCCTTGTAGCCGCCCAGTTCCGCTTCCGAGGCACTCACCGGCTGGACCTGCCAGCCCTGGCCCTGGGCGTAGCGGTCGTACATGCGGGCCAGATCTCCCGCCCAGAGCCCGGCTTCGTCGCCACCAGCACCGGCACGGATCTCGAGCATGACGCTGCGCTCGTCGCGGGGGTCGTGGGGCAGCAGCGCCAGGGTCAGCCGTTGCTGCAGCTGATCGATCGTGGCCCCCAGCCGCTCCAGCTCCTCAGCGGCCAGCTCCTCCATGGCCGGGTCACCGCGATGCTCCTTGAGCAGTTGCACCGCTTCCTGCCGTTCGCGCTCGCATTTCTGCAGGTCGGCATAGTCGCGCACAAGCGGCTCGAGCCGGGCGCGTTCCCGTGCGATCGTCTGCAGCTGGGCCGGATCGGCCGTGACCGCCGGATCGGCCAGCTGACGCTCCAGGGCCGCGAAGGTGGTGCAGGCGGTGGCCAGGCGTTCGTGCAGCAGAGCTTGATCGATCACAGCGATGCAGGAACTGAGGGGACGGGAGGGAGGCGCGGGATGGGGCGCAGCCATCAAAAAGCCGGATGCCCAGGGGCATCCGGCTGAGTGGAGCAGATTGAAGGAAAGCCTCAGGCCTGGGCTGCATCCTTCTTGGAGACATCGACCTTAGCCGTGTCGGTGGAGCCCATGCCGTATTTGCGCATGAAGCGATCAACGCGGCCCTCGGTGTCGAGGATCTTCTGGGTACCGGTGTAGAAGGGGTGGTTGCCACTCCACACGTCGACGTGCAGTTCGGGCTGGGTGGAGCCAGTGGTCATCACCACCTCTCCATTGCAGATCACCTTGGCATCGGGATACCAGGTGGGGTGGATGTCGGCCTTGGGCATGGCTGCGAACAGAGCAGTGCGAACAGAAAAGATCAGCGCTTGGAGAACTGGGGAGCCTTGCGGGCTTTCTTGAGGCCGTACTTGCGGCGCTCCTTGGCGCGGGGGTCGCGGCTGAGGTGGCCTTCCGTCTTGAGGGGCTTGCGGTTGTCCGGCGACAGGTCGCAGAGGGCACGGGCGGCACCCTGCTTGATGGCGTCGGCCTGGCCGGTGAGGCCACCACCGCGCACGTTCACAAGGACGTCGTAATCGGATTCAAGACCCAGCGTCTGCAGGGGAGCCTTGACGGCCGCCAGGTAGACGGGGTTGTAGTTGAGGTAGTTATCGCCGGGGCGGCCATTGATCGTGACGCTGCCGGTGCCGGGAACAATGCGCACCCGTGCAACGGCGGTCTTGCGGCGACCAGTGCCCCAGTAGACGACGGAATTGCTGCTCATTGGGCGGAAGTGGCGGGGTCGAGGGCGAGAGCCTGGGGCTGCTGGGCGGCGTGGGGATGATCGATGCCCTTGTAGACCTTCAGCTTGCGGAACAGCTGGCGGCCCAGGGCGTTGTGGGGCAGCATGCCCTTGATCGCCTTCTCCACGATCCGCTCGGGAATCCGGCCCTGCAGGTGGGCGAAGGTTTCGGTCTTCATGCCACCAGGGCGACCGGAGTGGCGGCGATAGAGCTTCTGGGTGGGCTTGTTGCCGCTCACCTTCACCTTCTCGGCATTGATGACGATCACGAAATCGCCGGTATCGAGGTGGGGGGTGTAGCAGGGCTTGTTCTTGCCCCGCAGCACCTGAGCCACTTCGCTGGCGAGACGGCCAAGAGTCTGATTCTCAGCGTCGACGACGTACCACTGGCGATCCAGGGAATCGATGGAAGGAAGGGATGTCTTGTTCATCGCACCGGCAGGCCGGATGGGTTGGGCCCATCGCGGCGGATGGGGCAGGACAGTTCAACAGTCAACCTACCGCGTCACCGATATTGACCCTGATGGGGTCAGGCACGGCTGCGCGCAGTGGCGGCTGCAGAGAAGGCGGGGCTGGATGATCGCCTGCTGATCCCCCCAATCCCGGTCGATCAGGCTGATCGACTGGGGTCAGGGCGAATCGGGGATCGCCAAGGCAAACCGCGGTTGACCATCGTACCAGGCACTCTTGACGAACACCTCCTCCGGATAGCCCACCCGCAGCAGGCAGAGCCCCTGGGGCGGCGCTGCTTCCTTCACCTGTTCGCGCGCCTGCTGGCGCCAGCGCCGCGAGAAGCCATCCACGCTCAGCTGACCCTCGCCCACGGCCACCAGCTGCCCCATCACCAGGCGCACCATGCCGTAGAGGAAGCCAGTGGCCTGCATCTCCACCACCACCAGGTCTCCCTGCCGATCCACCATCACCTCCTGCAGGGTTGTGCGGGCATGGGGGCGGCTGCTGCCGGCCCGCTGGAAGGCGGAGAAGTCGTTGTCGCCGAGCATGCCCGCCAGGGCGTCGGCCATGGCCTGCTCGTCGAGCCGCTGCTGGTAGCGGTGCCAGGTCCAGGGGGCCAGGAAGAGGTTGGGGGTGCGCCCGTTATGGATCGTGTACCGGTAGCGCCGGTAGGTGGCGCTGAAGCAGGCATGCCAGGTCAGCGGCACCTCGGCGGCGGCCACCACCCGAATGGAGGCCGGCAGGCGGCCATTCAGGGCCTTGGGCCAGCGCTGAGCCGGGATGGGGCCGCTGGTTTCGAAGTGCGCCACCTGGCCGGCGGCATGGACGCCACTGTCGGTTCGGCCCGCTGCCATGGTTCGCACCGGTCGCTGTGCATCCAGGCTGGGTGGATCCAGGCTGGCGATGGCCTCCTCCAGGGTCTGCTGAACGCTGGGGTGTCGCGGCTGGCGTTGCCAGCCGCAGAAGGCCGCTCCGTCGTATTGCAGGCAGAGGGCGATCCGGCGGCGGTGTTCGCCGCTGGTGGCTTCGCTGTTGGTCGCTTCGCGGTTGGCGGATCCGGTGTCAGTCTGATCGGCCGTGCTGGCGGAAGCACTGGGTGGTGCGCTCGACTTCAAGCCGGTCATCAGCGGCTCCGCTGGACAGAATCAGGCCATCAAAAAACCGCGGAGGCCTTCAGGCGTCCGCGGCCAAGGGGGAACGCAGCATTGGGCTGGGGGCGCGTCGGCACCACCGCCAGGCTCAGACCAGTTCGATGATCGCCATCTCGGCGTTGTCACCGCGGCGGGGAACCGTCCGGATGATGCGGGTGTAGCCGCCGTTGCGGTCGCCGTAGCGATCCTGGGCCTTGTCGAACAGGGCGTGGACCAGCTGCTTGTCGTAGATGTAGCCGATTGCCCGACGGCGGGCCGCCAGGGTGCCGTCCTTGGCCAGGGTGATCATGCGCTCGGCTTCGTCACGCAGGGCCTTGGCACGGGCCTTGGTGGTGGTGACGCGACCTTCGCGGATCAGTTGGGTGGTGAGGCCGCGGAGCAGCGCCTTGCGCTGGTCTGCGGGACGGCCCAGCATGGGCACTCGGCACTGGTGTCTCATGACGGAAAAGCTCGGACAGGGACGGAACGGGGTGGGATGCCGCGGCTCAGGCGGTGGTGCGGCTCTGGGGCAGGGAGATGCCGATGCGCTCCAGGGCTTCGATCACTTCATCGGCAGACTTGGAGCCGAAGTTCTTGATCTCCAGCAGATCTTCGTAGCTGAAGCCCATCAGGTCGGACACGGAGTTGACCTGGGCCCGCTTGAGGCAGTTGTAGGCCCGCACGGAGAGATTGAGTTCCTCGAGCGGAATCTGGGCTTCGGCTGAAGGCTCGATCTCCGGACCGGGTTCCTCCGCCATGGTGAGGCTGGCCAGAGGCTGGAACAGGGCGATCAGCTGGTTGGCAGCCTGGGCCATGGCGTCATCCGGCGTGATGCTGCCATTGGTCTCGATTTCGATGCGGAGCCGCTCCCGGGCGGAACCGCCTTCGCCCACGGCGGTCTCATCGACCGTGTAGTTGACACGCTTGACCGGCATGAAGACGGCATCGATCTGGAGCAGATCGATGGCGCTGGTGTCTTCGCTGTGGCGATCGACGGGCCGATAGCCGACGCCGCGCTCGACATGGACTTCCATCTCAAGGCTGTGGCCTTCGGCCACGGTGGCGATCGGCCGCTGGCCGTCGATCACCTGCACCTGGGAGGAGAACTGCAGGTCGGAGGCGGTCACGGTGGCGGGGCCGTTCATGACCAGTCGACCGATCTCAAGCTCGCGGCTGCGGCTGCTGATCGGGATCTCCTTGCAATTGAGCAGGATGTCGAGAACGTCTTCACGGACGCCTGGAACCGTGGCGTATTCGTGGTTGACGGAGGCGATCCGCACGGCAGTGATGGCACTGCCCTCAAGGCTGCCGATCAGGACGCGGCGCAGGGCGTTCCCGAGGGTGGTGGCCTGACCCCGATCCAACGGGCCGATCAGGAACACCCCCGTCTGGGAACGGTCGTCAGCGATCTGATGCTCGATCCGATCGATCTGGTAGTGGAGCACGGTCTGAAGGGTCGGGAGTGGGAACGGACGCCGCGAGCGGCTGGGCTAACGACGGGTCAGACGCGGCGGCGCTTGGAACGACGGCAACCGTTGTGGGGCAGGGGGGTCACGTCACGGATCAGGGTGATTTCCAGACCGGCCACCTGCAGGGCGCGGATCGCGGTTTCACGGCCGGAGCCTGGGCCACGCACCAGCACTTCGATCTGGCGCATGCCCTGCTCGAGGGCCCGGCGTGCGGCGGCTTCAGCGGCGGTCTGGGCAGCGAACGGCGTGCCTTTACGGGCGCCCTTGAAGCCACTGGCCCCGGCGGACGACCAGGAGATCACCTCACCGGCCGTGTCGGTGATCGAGACGATCGTGTTGTTGAAGGTGCTTTGAATGTGCGCGACGCCGTTGGGGACGTTGCGCTTCGTTTTCTTGGCGCCGGATTTCTTGGCTGGCTTGGCCATGGCAAAGGCCCTGCGGTTGCAGGGAGGTGATCGGAGGACTGAACGGAACACCCTGGTGACGCCCGATGAACCGATGCGGCCGCCAGGCGACCTGGCTGGTGCGATTCGGGTTGCCGTTGCGGCCGAAGCAGCAGCGGCGAAGGGCGGCAGGGTGGGGAGATGGACGAGAAGGGAGCGGAGCCGCAGGAGCGGTGTCGCGTCTTACTTCTTCTTGCCGGCCACGGTTTTACGGGCACCGCGGCGGGTGCGGGCGTTGGTGCGGGTGCGCTGGCCACGCACCGGCAGACCGGCGCGATGGCGGCGGCCCCGCAGGCAGCCGATGTCCTGCAGACGCTTGAGGGCCATGCCCTCCTGGCGGCGCAGGTCACCCTCGAGGGTGTAACCCTCGGCGGCGCCCCGCAGCTTCTGAACATCGGCGTCGCTGAGGTCCTTGACACGGGTGTCAGGGTCAACGCCGGTCTTGGCCAGGATCTGCTGGGCCCGCGTCAGCCCGACCCCATAGACGTAGGTGAGAGCAATCTCGACCCTCTTGTCGCGAGGGATATCGACACCGGCAATCCGAGCCACAGATGAAACGTTCGAATGGGCAAAGGACCCGATGGGGTGCAGTGAGCACGGCCACGGTCGGGTCGGGGAGGAAAGGATGGATCAGCGCAGGGGCGGATCCGCAGAGCTCGTGGAGTAGGGAGGAGCCGGATGGCTCAACCCTGGCGCTGCTTGTGCTTGGGATTGGTGCAGATCACCATCACCCGGCCGTGGCGGCGGATCACCCGGCACTTCTCGCACATTTTCTTGACTGAGGCACGCACCTTCATGGGCGGTGGGCTCTCCGATTTTGCAAACGAGCACCCTATCACAAGGGTCAACCCACCAGGGCTTCGATCCGCTCTGCGATCTCCTCCACCGTTCCCGAGGCTTCCACGGATTCCAGCAGTCCCAGGTTGCGGTAATGGTCGATCAGCGGGGCCGTCTGGGCCTGATACACCTCGAGGCGATGGCGGATCACCGTCTCGTTGTCGTCCACGCGGCCACGGGAGAGCAGCCGCTGCAGCAGCAGGTCGTCATCGAGCTCCATCAGCACCACCAGTTCGATCTGCTGCTGCAGTTCCTCGAGCAGCTCACCGAGCGCCGCTGCCTGCGCCGTGTTGCGGGGAAAGCCATCCAGCAGCCACCCGGCCGTGTGGTCCTGAAGACGGTTGCGCACGATCGCCAGCACCAGGGCATCGCTCACCAACTCGCCCCGGGCCATCACCGCTTCCGCCTCGCGGCCCAGTTCACTGCCCGCCGCCACTTCGCTGCGCAGCAGGTCGCCGGTGGAGAGATGCAGCAGCTCGCGGCGTGCTGCCAGCTGCTGCGCCTGGGTGCCTTTGCCCACACCCGGAGGACCGAGGAAGAGGAGACGTTGCTTCATGGCGGATCGTCAGATGGTGAACCCCGTCGCTGGAGCGGCGGGCGGAACGGAACACACAAGGGGGGGGCAAGTCGTCCTGGCCTGATGAACTACTGCCGCACCAGACCTTCGTAGCGCTGGGAGATCACGTAGGTCTGTACCTGTTTGGCGGTGTCGATCGCCACACCCACCAGGATCAGCAGTGAGGTGGCACCCAGCCCCTGGAAGGTCCGCACCTGGGTGGCGCCTTCCACGGCGGAGGGAATGATCGCCACGGCCCCCAGAAAGAGGCCGCCCAGCAGGGTGAGTCGATTCTGGACACCACTGAGATACAGCGCCGTGGCAGACCCGGGGCGTACGCCGGGAATCGCCACGCCGCTGCGCTTGAGGTTGCTGGCGATGTCGACGGGATTGACCGTGAGAGAGGCGTAGAAGAAGGAAAAGCCGCAGATCAGGGCGAAAAACAGCAGGGCATACAGCCAGGGGGTGCTGCTGTTGGGGTTGAGATAGCCGGCGATGCGGATCAGCCAGGGATTGCGGGTCACGTTGGCGATCGTGAGCGGCAGGAAGACCACGGCCGAGGCGAAGATGATCGGCATCACGCCACCGGCATTGAGTTTGAGCGGCAGATAGCTCTGGCGGGCGGCCAGCAGATTGGCTCCTCCCACCTGGCGTTTGGCGCTCACGATCGGGATGCGGCGGCTGCCCTCCTGCACGAAGATGATGCCCACGATCGTGACCAGAAACACCAGCACCAGCACCACGATGCCGCCCACGGTGGAACGGTCGCCGCTCTGAGCCAGTTCGATCGTCGATCCGAGCGCCCGGGGCAGGGTGGCGACGATGTTCACGAAGATCACCAGGGAGGCCCCCTGTCCGATCCCGCGCTCGGTGATCACCTCGCTGATCCACATCACCACCATCGAGCCCGTCACCAGCGCCAGGGAGGTCTGGATCACGAACACCGGCTCGCTGATCCCCGGCAGGGCGTATTGCCGCAGGATCAGGGCAAAGACCGTGCTCTGGAGAATGCCCCAGCCCAGCGCCACGTAACGGGTGATCTGGGCGATCTTGCGGCGCCCGGCCTCACCTTCGTTCTTCTGAAGATCCTCCAGCTGCGGCAGGGCTGCGGTCAGCAACTGCAGGATGATCGAAGCGTTGATGAAGGGCAGGATCCCGAGGGCAAAGACCCCGAGGGTGGAAAGACCGCCGCCGGTGAAGATGTCCAGAAAGCCGATCAGCTGTCCGCCCCGCTGCAGGAACTCCTGGAAAGCGACCCGGTCGATGCCCGGTACGGGGATGTAGATCCCGAGACGCACGAGCAACAGCAGGCCCAGGGTGATCAGCACCCGGTCCCGCAGACCTTTGGCCTGCACCAACTGGCTGAGGATTTCTCCGGCACTGGGGTTGCGGCCCCGGCTGACGAGCATGGCGAGGAAGGGGAAAGGGGGGGAAGGACCAGGGTGTCAGGGAAACCCTGGCGTTGGCCGGACAAAGCAAAAGCCGTCTGTCGGGCCGTAAGGCGCTGACAGACGGCTCTGACCCTAAGGGTTGCGGATGCGGCTGGTCAGTCGACCAGCTCGCAGCTGCCGCCGGCGGCTTCGATCTTCTGGCGGGCACTGGCGGTGAAGCCGGCGGCCTGGACGGTGAGCTTCACGGTGAGCTCGCCGTTGCCCAGGATCTTGAGGGGATGCTTGGGGCTGGTCACGATGCCCGCTTCCGTAAGGGAGTCGAGAGTCACGACGCTGCCGGCGGCGAGATCGGCGAGGCGGGACACATTCACCACGGTGAAGAACTTGGGGTTCACCAGCGGGAAGTGCTTCAGCTTCGGCACCCGGCGGTACAGGGGCATCTGACCGCCCTCGAAGCCAGGGCGGGTGGGACGACCCGAGCGTGACTTTTGACCACGCATGCCGAAGCCGCAGCTGGCGCCCTGGCCGGCGGCGATGCCGCGGCCCTTGCGGAGCTTGCGACGGCGGGAGCCGGCCTGGGGCTTGAGAGATTGGAGATTGAGCGACATGGATGGCCTCAGGAGTAGATCTGCTCGAGGGAGATGCCACGCTCCTTGGCGGTCTCCTTGTGGGTGCGCAGCTCTTGCAGGGCCACCATGGCGGCACGGGCGTTGTTGAGCGGCGTCTTGGAGCCCAGGCGCTTGGCCAGCACATTCTTGATGCCGGCGAGTTCCAGCACCGTGCGGATCGAGCCGCCTGCGATCACCCCGGTACCGGGAGCGGCGGGGCGGATCAGCACGCTGGCAGCGCCGTCGCGGCCGTTGCTGAGAGTGGGGATCGAGCTGTGGCGGGTGAGGGGCACCTTGACCAGGTGCTTCTTGCCATCGGCAACGCCCTTGCGCACGGCACCGATCACGTCGCCGGCCTTGCCGACACCCACGCCCACCTGGCCGCGCTCGTTGCCGACCACGACGATGGCCCGGAAGCTCATCTTCTTGCCGCCCTTGACGGTCTTGGAGACCCGGCGGATCTGAACGACGCGCTCCTGCCACTCGGAGTCGCGCTCCTGGCCACGACGGTTGTCGCGACCCCGGCCCCCTTTGCGGTCGCCCCGGTTGTCACTGCGGCCGCCGCGGCGCTGTTCCTGCTGCTGGCCTTCGGCCGCAGCGGGAACATCAGCTGCGCCCGGGATGGCGTTGGATTGAACTTGATCGTTGGTTTCGGTCATGGTTGAGAGCAGGGATCAGAACTGAAGGCCCGCTTCCCGGGCGGCGTCAGCCAGGGCCTTGACCCGGCCGTGGTACAGGTTGCCGCCGCGATCGAAGACCACCTGCTGGATGCCCTTTGCGAGGGCACGCTTGGCGACCAGCTGACCGACGACGACGGAAGCTTCGCAGGTGCCGGCGGCCGTGATGCTGGTACGAAGGTCTTTATCGAGGGTTGAAGCCGCACAGAGGGTGTTCTGGGCGGAGTCGTCGATGACCTGGGCGTAGATGTGATTGTTGGAGCGGAACACGGCCAGGCGCGGACGCTCGGCGGTGCCAGTGAGATTGCGACGCAGACGGCGATGGCGCTTCTGGGTCTGCTGTTTGCGGGAGACGGTGGACATGGAAGTACGGGGTAACGACGCTCAGGCAGACCTCATTTCTTGCCGGTCTTACCGGCTTTGCGCAGGATGCGCTCGCCCTCGTATTTGATGCCCTTGCCCTTGTAGGGCTCCGGCGGACGAATGGCGCGCACCTTGGCGGCTTCGTTGCCCACCACTTCCTTGTCAGCACCGGAGACCAGCACGGTGGTGTTGTTCTCCACGGTGAAGCTGATGCCGTCGGGGGGCACCATCTCGACCTGGTGGCTGTAGCCGGCGCTCACCACCAGCTTCTTGCCCTGAAGGGCGGCGCGGTAGCCCACGCCGACGATCTCGAGCTTGCGGGTGAAGCCCTGGCTGACCCCTTCCACCATGTTGGCGACGAGGGTGCGGCTGAGGCCATGGCGCTCACGGGAGCGGCGGCTCTCGTTGACGGGACTCACCAGAAGAGTGTTGCCGTCCTGGGCGATGCTGACGCCCTCCGGCAGGGTGCGGCTCAGTTCTCCCTTGGGACCCTTCACGGTCACGGTGAGCCCCTCAAGGCTCACGGCGACTTTGTCGGGAACGGGGATGGGCGCTTTACCAATACGTGACATGAATCGAACTCCCGGATCAGTAGACGTAGCAGAGCACTTCGCCGCCGACGCCCTGCTTGCGGGCGTCACGGTCGCTCATCACACCCTTGGAGGTGGAGATGATCGCCACACCCAGGCCGCCCAGCACCTTGGGAAGCTGGCGGGTGTTCTTGTAGATGCGCAGGCCGGGCTTGCTCACCCGCTGCACGGAGCGGATCGTGGGCTGGCGGTGCTTACCGCTGTACTTGAGTTCGAGCACGAGATGGCTCTCAACGCCTTCACCCGCTTCGGAGATCTCGGCGATGAAACCTTCCTGCTGCAGCACCTTGGCGATGCTGCGCGCCATGCGGGAGGCGGGAATCTTGGTGCTTTGGTGACGCTTCTCACTCGCATTGCGAATGCGGGTGAGCATGTCGGAAATCGGGTCGTGATTGGCCATGGTCGTGTCCGGAAGAGGGCTCAGTTGCTACGGAACGGCATCCCCATCTCGCGGAGGAGGGCCCGGCCCTCTTCGTCGTTACGGGCGGTAGTCACGATCGTGACGTCCATGCCCCGGATGGCGTCGATCTTGTCGTAGGAAATTTCGGGGAAGATGATCTGTTCCCGGATCCCCAGGGTGTAATTCCCCCGGCCGTCGAAACTCTTGGGGCTGACGCCGCGGAAGTCGCGAATCCGGGGAAGGGCCAGGTTCAACAGACGCTCAAGGAAGGCGTACATGCGCTCACCCCGGAGGGTGACGGCCACGCCGATTGGCATGCCCTGACGGATCTTGAAGCCGGCGATGGCCTTCTTGGCGCGAGTCACCACCACCTTCTGACCGGTGATCGTGGCCAGCTCGGCGATCGAGGCCTCCAGGGCCTTGGCGTTCTGGGCGGCTTCACCGAGGCCCCGGTTGACGGTGACTTTCACCACCTTGGGAACTTCGTGAATGTTGGACAGGTTCAGATCCTTGAGCAGCTTGGGCTGGATCGTCTCCCGGTAGCGCTGTTTGAGTGACATGACGGGGGGAGGGGAATGCACTTCTGGTCGGGGTCAGAAGGCGGAAGGGATCGGGAAGATGGAGTGGAGGGTGAAGCGTTAGCTGTAAAGGCTTCCAGCCAGAGGTGTGGCCTTGGCTGCAGGCGGCGCAGGTCAGTCGAGAACTTCGCCGGTCTTCTTGAGGCGGCGCTTTTTGGTGCCGTCGGGCTCCACCACGATTTCAACGCGGCTAGCCACCTTTTTGTCGGTGGAATAGAGCATCACGTTGGAGGCATGCAGCGAAGCTTCCTCGGTGATGATGCGGCCGGTTTCGCCCTCCTGGGTGGGCTTGACGTGGCGGGTGCGCAGGTTGATGCCTTGCACGATGACGCGGTTCTCGATCGGCAGGGTGCGCAGCACCTCGCCGGTCTTGCCCTTGTCCTTGCCGGAGATCACCTGCACGGTGTCGCCCTTCTTGATGCGCATCTTGATGCGCGTCTGGGGCTTGACTTTGGGGGTGGCAGTGGCCATCTCAGATCACCTCCGGAGCGAGGGACACGATCTTGGTGAAGTTCCGCTCCCGCAGTTCGCGGGCCACGGGGCCAAACACGCGGGTTCCCTTGGGATTGTTGTCAGTCCCCAGGATCACGGCGGCGTTGTCGTCGAAGCGGATGGCGTTGCCGGTTTCGCGGCGCAGGGTGGCGCGGGTGCGAACCACCACGGCCTTGACGACATCCGACTTCTTGACGCCCATGTTGGGCATGGCGTCCTTGACGGCGGCAACGATCACATCACCCACATGGGCGTAGCGACGGTTGGTGCCCAGCACACGGATGCACTGGATGCGCTTGGCGCCGCTGTTATCAGCGACGTTGAGGAAAGTTTCCTGTTGAATCATCGGGATGTCCTGCTCAGTTGCTGCCGGGGGCCGGGGCGGCACCGGTGGTGGACAGGACCTCGGCCACCATCCAGCGCTTGGTGCGGCTGAGAGGGCGGGTTTCGGTGATGCGGACCCGATCGCCGACGCGGCAGGCGTTGCCTTCGTCGTGAGCTTTGTAGCGGGTGGTGCGGCTGACCGTCTTTTGATAGATGGGATGGGGGAAGCGGTTTTCCACCGCGACCACCACCGTTTTATCCATCTTGTCGCTGACGACGGTGCCGACCCGTTCCTTGAGTGCCATGGGAATGGGGGAGGAAATCAGGAGGCGCTGGAGCGCTGACGCTCGCTCTGCACCGTGAGCAGGTGAGCCAGCTTGATGCGGGCTTCCTTGAAGCGATGCGGATGTTCCAGGCGGCGGGTGGCCTGCTGGAAACGCAGATCAAACAGGGAACGCCGGGTGGCGTCGATCTGTTCGGTGATCTCGCCCTCGGTGAGCTTGCGCACCTCGGCGATGTCGGGAAGGGCCATGATCAGGACTCCACTGCGATGGCGGCCTGGTCTTGGTCTGCAGGTTCCTGATCGGCCAGGCTCAGAAACTTGGTTTTGACGGGCAGTTTGTACTGCGCCAGCCGCATGGCCTCCCGGGCAATGGTTTCGGTGATCTCAGGACCACCCATCTCAAAGAGGATGCGGCCGGGTTTGATCACCGCCACCCAGAATTCCGGGTTGCCTTTACCGGAACCCATCCGGGTTTCAGCGGGGCGCATGGTGACCGGTTTGTCGGGGAAGATCCGGATCCAGATCTTGCCGCCCCGCTTGACGTAGCGGGTCATCGCTCGGCGGCTGGCTTCGATCTGGCGGGAGGTGATCCAGCCACATTCCTGGGCCTGCAGGGCGAATTGCCCGAAAGCGATGGTGTTGCCGCGGGTGGCGGTGCCGCGCATGCGGCCCCGCTGCTGTTTGCGGAATTTGACGCGTCGTGGACTCAGCATGGTTCAGGCCTCCTGATCACTCTTGGTTCGAACGGTCTTCGAACTGTTGGGGCCGACGGCTGGCCCGGCGCTTCGGGGCTGCCCCCACGGGGAGCTTCTCCTGCTGGCCCGGAAGCACTTCGCCCTTGAACACCCACACCTTGATGCCAAGCACGCCGTAGGTGGTGGTGGCCACCTTGGTGGCGTAGTCGATGTCGGCACGCAGGGTGTGCAGGGGCACACGACCTTCACGGGTCCATTCCGTCCGGGCGATCTCGGCGCCGTTGAGGCGTCCGCTCACCTGGATCTTCAGGCCCAGCACGCCGGCGCGCTGGGCGCGCTGGACAGCCATGCGCATCACGCGGCGGAACGCGACACGCTTCTCCAGCTGCTGGGCGATGTATTCAGCCAGCAGAAAGGCGTCGGCATCGACCCGCTCGACTTCGACCACGTTGATGCGGACCTGACGGCTCGTATCTCCGAGGGTCTTCTGGATGCCGCTGCGCAGATCCTCGATACCGCTTCCCTGGCGGCCAACCAGCACGCCGGGGCGTGCGGTCTTGAGTTCCACTTCGAGCTGGTCGGCCTTGCGCGAGATCAGCACATCGCTGATGCCGGCAGAGCCGTATTTCTTGTGGATGAACTTGCGGATGCGGTCGTCCTCCTGCAGGAGGGTGGGATAGGTACGACTGGGGGCGTACCAGCGGGACCGGTGCTCCTGGGTGATCCCCAGGCGCAGTCCGGTTGGATGGATCTTGTGTCCCATCGTTCGGTGTCCTCGGGGGTCAGGTGGTGGGAGCAGCCACAGCAATGCTGATGTGGCAGGTCTGTTTCTTGATCGCGTAGGCGCGACCCTGGGCGCGGGGCCGGAAGCGCTTCATGGAGGGACCCATGTCGGCGCTGGCCTGGCAGACCACCAGGGTGGCCGGATCGAGACCGAGATTGTGCTCGGCATTCGCCACTGCGGAGCGCAGCACCTTGGTGATCGGGCCGGTGGAGCGGTAAGGCATGAACTCGAGCATGATCAGCGCCTCGCGGTAGGTGCGGCCGCGGATCTGATCGAGCACCCGACGGACCTTGGAGACGGAACCGCGGATGTAGCGGCCGTGAGCCAGGGCTGGGCTGTTGGGGGTGATGTTGGCCATGGCGTCAGCGACCTCCTTTCTTGTCCTTGATGTGGCCCCGGAAGGTGCGGGTGGGGGCGAATTCCCCCAGCTTGTGACCGACCATCTGCTCGGTCACGTAGACCGGCACATGGCTCTTGCCGTTGTGAACGGCAATGGTGTGGCCGATCATCATCGGCAGGATGGTGGAAGCGCGTGACCAGGTCTTGATCACGGACTTGTCGTCGGCGGCGTTCTGCTTTTCGACCTTCCGCAGAAGGCTGTCTGCAATGAACGGACCTTTCTTGAGTGAACGTCCCATAGCGGTTTAAGCGGAGAGCAAAGCGGTGGGTTACATCAGGAATCGCGTCCGCCACGGCTCCGCTTGGAGGTGCGGCGACGTTTCCGGAGCACAAACCGATTGCTGGGTTTGTTCCGCTTACGGGTTTTGAGGCCCAGGGCCGGTTTGCCCCAGGGGGTGACAGGGCCGGAGCGGCCGATCGGGGCACGGCCCTCACCACCACCATGGGGGTGGTCGCAGGGGTTCATGACCGAGCCACGCACCTCAGGACGACGACCGAGCCAGCGCTTGCGGCCGGCCTTGCCGAGGCTGGTGTTGCGCATCTCGGAGTTGCCGACCTCGCCGAGGGTGGCGTAGCACTCACGCCGCACCAGGCGCACCTCAGTGGACGGCAGCTTCAGGGCGACATAGTCGCCTTCCTTGGCCACCACCTGGGCGCTGGCACCGGCGGTGCGCACCATCTGGCCGCCACGACCGGCGTACAACTCGACGTTGTGGACGTTTGAGCCCAGCGGGATCGACGACAGGGGCAGGGCGTTGCCGGTCTCGATCGGGGACTCGGGTCCGGAGACCACCTGCTGACCGATCTGGATGCCGGCCGGCGCCAGGATGTAGCGCTTCTCACCATCGGTGTAGAAGAGCAGCGCCAGACGGGCGTTGCGGTGGGGGTCGTAGTGGATCGCCGCCACTTTCGCCACCACGCCGTGCTTGTCGCGACGGAAGTCGACGAGGCGATAGAGACGCTTGTGGCCGCCGCCGCGGTGGCGGCAGGTGATCACACCGCGGTTGTTGCGGCCCTTGCGGCGGTGCTTGGCCACCACCAGACCCCGTTCACGGCCGCGACCGGTGACTTCAGCGAAGTCGGTCGCGACCCGGGTGCGGGTGCCGGGAGAGGTGGGACGGTAATTACGGATTGCCATGGTGTTTCAGACCCCTCAGGACTCAGGGAACAGCTGGATGGCATTGCCTTCGGCCAGGCGCACCACCGCTTTCTTCACCTGGGCGCGCTTGCCGGCGAATCGCCCCACCCGCCGGGTGCGGCGTGGTGGATTCATCGTGCTCACACCCACCACCTTGACGTCGAAGAGGGATTCGATCGCCGCCTTGATGTCGGGCTTGGCGGCGCGGTGATCCACCTCAAAGGTGTACTGGTTCAGCTCGAGGGCCCGGGTGGCCTTCTCGGTGATCAGCGGCCGGCGGATCACATCCGCGAGCCGGCCTGCAAATCGTTCAGCCATCGCCGTAGACCTCCTGAATCTTCTCGAGTGCTTCCTCACCCACCACCAATTTCTTGGCATTGAGCAGATCGAACACGTTGAGCTGATCAGCGGCGATCAGCTTCACTTTTTCGAGGTTGCGCACCGACAGGCGCACCGCCTCGTTGGCCCCATCCAGCACCAGCAGCACCTTCTGGCCAGCCTCGATGCCGAGACGGCCCAGGGCGGCGGTGACCTCACGGGTCTTGGGGGCCTCAAGCTCGGCACCGAAGCCCTTCACCACGATGAGGTCATCGAGACGGCTCATCAGGGCGGTACGCAGGGCAAGGCGACGTTCCTTGCGGTTCATCGCCAGGTTGTAGCTGCGCGGCTTGGGGCCGAAAATCACACCACCGCCCGGGCGGAGGGGTGTACGGATCGAACCCTGACGGGCGCGGCCGGTGCCCTTCTGCTTGTAGGGCTTGCGGCCACCACCGGCCACTTCGGCCCGGGTCAGGGTGCTGGCCGTGCCCTGCCGGGCATGGGCCAGTTGCCGCACGACGGCGCGATGCACCAGATCGGCGGCGGACGTTTCCTTGGCGACTTTGAGCTCAAGTGAAGCCTTGCCGGCTTCCTTGCCCTGCCAATCGCGAACAACACATTCAGCCATGGTTCTCCTCCTCAGGTCGCGGCCTTGGCGCCCACCCGTTTGGCCGGGCGGATGTTGAGCAGGGCGCCGGGCTTGCCGGGCACCGAACCCTTGACCACCAGCAGGTTGCGCTCGGCATCCACCTTGAGGATGGTGAGGCCACGGGTGGTGATCTGTTTGCCGCCGTAGCGGCCTGCCATGCGCTTGCCGGGGTAGACACGGCCCGGCGTGGTGCCGGCACCGGTGGAGCCGGGTTCGCGGTGGTTCTTGGAACCGTGGGTCATGGGGCCGCGGCTGAAGCCGTGGCGCTTCTGATAGCCGGAGAAGCCACGACCCATGGTGTCGCCACTCACATCGACCTTCTGGCCCGCCTCGAAATCGGAGACGGTGATGGGGTTGCCCAACTCAAGACCGTCGAGGTTGTCGACGCGGTATTCGCGCAGGTGGCGAACGGGTTGGTCACCGGATTTGATCTGGTGGCCCTTGGCGGGCTTGTTGACGAGCTTCTCGCGAATCTCGCCGAAACCGACCTGCACGGCGGTGTAACCGTCGGTGCCGTCGCTTTTGAGTTGGGTGATGCGGCAGGGACCAGCCTCGATCACGGTGACCGGGATGGATCTGCCCTCTTCGTCGAAGAACTGGGACATGCCCAGTTTCTTCCCAAGAATGCCGATGGACATAGGAAGGGGAACGACGCCAGCAGGACCACCGCAGCCCCCGTGCCGCAAGGCACCGGTGAAGCGGTGAAGCTGAATTCGGGATGTCGCAGAAACGGCCGGAGGCCGGGGCTAGCGAAGCGAATCAGCGGGCTGGGACTTGCGGCGGGAGTGGTCCGGCTCTGAACAGAGCCGCTCCTGTCAGCAGTTTCCCGGCGGATCGCACAGCGATAATCGCTGCTGGAGCCGCACTGGCCGGGAAGCTCACCTCCACGGGCGAGCTTTGTGCAGAGCTCTGGAGGCCCGGCTAGCGGACGGGCACAGATCTGCAGCACAAGAAATCAATATAGCATTTGGTTGAGATGACCCTGTTGAGCTCTGCCTGGATCTGGCGCAGCGGCCTCCCGGATCCTCTGCCGCTTGCCTCCAGGGCTGTCAGACTGGTGTCTGCCACCGTTCCTCCCGCTCCGATGCCCCTGCTGCTCACCGGCCGCGGTTTCCGACAGGACCTGGAGAACGCCGGCGCCCTTGCCTTGTTCGTGCCCCTGGAAGGTGGTTCCGAAACCCGCTTGCTGCGGCGTCTGCGGGCGGCCGGCTACCGGGCTCAGCTCACCACGGCCCGCGGCCTCGGAGATCCCGAGGCCTACCTCTTCCAACTGCATGGTGTGCGCCCGCCCCATCTCGGTCACCAGAGCGTTGGCCGCGGCGCGGCGGTTGGCGCGGTGCAGCGGGTGATGCCCCAGCTGGGAAGCCTGCTGGAAGGCGAGGCACCCATCCTGCTCTGGTTGCTGGAGGGGGCCGTGCTCTCCAAGGCCGAACTGGCCTCCCTGGTGGCGCTCAGCCGGCGCGAGCCGCGCTTCAAGGTCGTGGTGGAGATGGGCGGTGCCAGGTCGTTGCGCTGGCAGCCCCTGGCCGAGCTGGCGGATGGCTGAGCTCCAGCCATCTTCCCTGCGGGGCTGAGGGTGCGGCTGGACCCCCTGGCCCTTCCTGATCGTGCCCTGGCCGGCGGGTACTGGGTCAAGTGGATCGGCGGTGCCAGCAATCAGGATCTTGGCGCCCTTGAGGATCTGGCCGGCATCTACACCCTCGCCGGGGTGCATTGCCTGGATCTGGCGGCGGATGCCGCCGTGGTGTCGGCCGCACGGCGTGGGATTGCCTGGGCCCGTGAGCGCGGTGCCGCACAGCCCTGGCTGATGGTGAGCCTCAGTGATGGGGACGATCCCCATTTCCGCAAGGCCTGGTTCGATCCCGCTCGCTGTCCTGCGGACTGCCCGCGCCCCTGCGAACGCGTCTGTCCTGCCCTCGCCATCGGGCCCTCCGGCGGCGTCATCACCAGCCGCTGTTACGGCTGCGGTCGCTGCCTGCCGACCTGTCCGCTTGGGCTGATCGAGGAGAGGGCTCAAACGGTGGAGGGTGCCCTGGTGCCCGCCTTGCTCGCCCAGCTCCAACCCGATGCCGTGGAGATTCACACCCAGGCCGGCCGCGGTGAGGCGTTTCGGCAGCGTCTCGCCGAGGTGGACCGCAGTGGCGTCCCCTTGCGGCGCCTGGCGGTGAGCTGTGGCCTGGAGCGGGGTGCAGGCGTGTGCAGCGGGGCAGGGGGTGCGGGGGAGTCGCCACCTCCTGCGCCGCCTGGGCCCGAATCATTGGCGGCTGAGCTCTGGCAGCGCCATGCGGCGCTGCGGTCCTGCGGTTTTCGGCCGCTCTGGCAGCTGGATGGCCGTCCGATGAGCGGGGATGTGGGTGATGGCACCGCTCATGCCGCCGTGCGCCTGCTTGAGGACCTGACTCCTCTGGCTCCTCCCGGGCCGTTGCAGCTTGCCGGCGGCACGAATGACGGCACCCTGCCGCGGCTGGAGGCCCTGGGTCGGCGTCTGGGCCGCCGCCGGGCTGGCGCCGCCGGTGTGGCCTTCGGCAGTGTGGCCCGCCGTCTGCTGCAACCCCTGCTGCAGGAGGCGGCCAGCCGCCAGCGGCCGCTGCTGGAGGAGGGCGACCTCTGGCCGCAGGCCCTGACGCTTGCTGACGCGCTGGTGCGTCCCTGGTTGCCGCCAGCCTCCTGATCCCCAGATCCGCCGGCGGACGCCGGGCCGGAACTGCTGGCTAGAACGGGCATCGAGGTCTGCCGTCCGTCCCTACCAGCCGGCCTCCCTGCCCCTGTGGCCGATCCGACCCTGCTCCGGCGCACCACCGACGATCTCGACCGGTTGCTGGAGGTGCTGCCGCCGGTGGTCCAGGAATCCCTGCTGGCGATCGACGGCCATGAGCAGCTCCTGGAAGTGGTGCTCGATCTGGGTCGGGTGCCGGAGGCCCGCTATCCCGGCCGGGCGCTCGACCTGGGCAGCCGGGCGATCAGCCGCGGCGATCTGGCGGCCGTGCTGGATCAGCTCGGTCCCTTCGGTGGCGACAACCGGGCCGGCATCGAGCGCACCTTGCACCGCATCAGCGCCATCCGCAACCGCAGTGGCGATGTGGTGGGGCTCACCTGCCGGGTGGGCCGCGCCGTGTTCGGAACCGTGGCGATGGTGCGGGATCTGCTCGATTCCGGAGAGTCGTTGCTGTTGATGGGCCGGCCCGGCGTGGGCAAGACCACCGCCCTGCGGGAGATTGCCCGGGTGTTGGCCGATGAGCTGGCCAAGCGGGTGGTGGTGATCGACACCAGCAACGAGATCGCCGGTGACGGCGACATCCCCCATCCCGCCATCGGTCGGGCCCGGCGGATGCAGGTGGCTCGACCGGAACTGCAGCACCAGGTGATGATCGAGGCGGTGGAAAACCACATGCCGGAGGTCATCGTGATCGATGAGATCGGCACCGAACTCGAGGCCCAGGCCGCCCGCACCATCGCCGAGCGGGGCGTGATGCTCGTGGCCACGGCCCACGGCAATGCGTTGGCCAACCTGATCAAGAACCCCACCCTCTCCGACCTGGTGGGGGGAATCCAGTCGGTGACGCTCGGCGATGAGGAGGCCCGCCGCCGCCGCAGCCAGAAGACGGTGCTGGAGCGGGCGGCTGAACCCACCTTCCCCCTGGCGGTGGAGATGCACAGCCGCAGCCGCTGGCTGATCCACCGGGATGTGGCCGGCACGGTGGATCTGATGCTGCGGGGCCAGAGCGCCCGCCCCCAGATCCGTGAGCTGGGCAGTGATGGACAGGTGCACTGGCAGGAGTCAGCCCCCGCGCCAGCCCGGGGACCCGTGGCGCCCCATCGTCCGAAGGCAGCGGCTCTTGCTCCGGTGCCGCTGCCCGATCCCCGCCAACCGGTTCTGCATCGCCGCTCTGCGGCCGTCTCGCCGACCCCCGCCGAGTTCGCTGACCCGGACTCGCAATCGGAGCTGAACCCGGAGCTGAACCCGGAGCTGGACCCGCAGTCGGTGGCGCCGGTACAGGCGCCGTTGCGGCTGCTGCCGATCGGCATCAGCCGCCACCTGCTGGAGCAATTGCAGCGCAGCCGCCGCTGGTCGCTGCAGCTGGTGGATGGCCTCGAGCAGGCCGATGTGGTGCTGAGCGTGCGTCAGCAGCTCGGCCGCGATCCGGAGGGACGCCGTGAGGCCCAGCGGCTGGGGCTGCCGATCCTGGTGATCAAGTCCGACACGCTCGCCCAGGTGCAGCGTGGTGTCGAGCGCCTGCTGGAGCGCCACCGGCGCGGCCCGGTTCACGCGTCGGTCGGTGAGCTGGAAGGGCCACGATCGAGGCTGGGGCACGGCAGTGCCGCTCACGACGATGCCCTGGCGGCCCTGGAGGAATGCCGCCTGGCGGTGGAGCAGGTGGTGCTTCCCCATGGCCGCCCCGTGGAGCTGTTGCCCCGCAGTGAGCGCGTGCGGCAGATGCAGGCCGAGCTGGTGGGTCGCTATCGCCTGCGCAGTGCTGTGTTCGGCCGCGGCCTGGAGCAGCGGTTGCGGGTGTTCCCGGCCTGATCGGAGTGCGGCCTGGCCCGGTGCTGCGGCCGGGAGATTGACGAAGGACCGGGCGCTGTGGGTAACTATCTGAGCACCGGCTCAAGGCCGGAGCCGACCGACGATCGCCGCTTCGGAGTCCCTGCTCCCGAACTGCCTCGCTCGAGCGCTTTGGGCCGTCGCCAAGTGGTAAGGCAGCGGGTTTTGGTCCCGCCATTCCTAGGTTCGAATCCTAGCGGCCCAGTTTTTTCAGTCTGTTGTGGCGATTTCGCCTTCCCCGACCCCATTACTCGTCTTCGATTTCGACGGTGTGCTGGTGGATGGCATGGCCGAGTACTGGTGGTCATCCCGCCGGGCCGCCCTGCGGCTGGATCCTTCGCTCTGTCTTCCTGAGCAGGCCCCTGCCGGCTTTCTGCAGCTGCGGCCCCTGATCCACAAGGGCTGGGAGATGGTGCTGATGGCCGCCGAGCTCGGCCGTTCGGACCTGGATCTGGCAGCCTTGCTTCAGGACTATGCCGCGTCTCTGCCACCGACCCTGGAGCGGCGGGGCTGGAGGGCGCCGCAACTGCAGCAGGCGCTCGAACAGGTCCGCAGCGAGGCGATTGCCAACGATCGGCAGGCCTGGCTGGCTCTGCATCGTTTCTACCCCGGGGTGCCGGAGCGGTTGCGCCGGCTGGCATTGGAGGGGGCTGACTGGGCCGTGCTCACCACCAAGGGCGGGGCCTTCGCCGCCGAGCTGCTGGCCGCTGCCGCTCTCGAACCCCGCGCCGTCTACGGCCATGAACAGGGCAGCAAGCCGGATGTGCTGCTGCGCCTGAGGGCTGAGGTGGCCTCGATCGGATTTCTGGAGGATCGGCGTCCAACCCTGGAACAGGTGCGAGCCACGCCCGGTCTTGAGGCGGTGGTCTGCCTGTTGGTGAGCTGGGGCTATCTCGGCCCCGACGACGCCTGCGCACTGCCCCAGGGCATCGACCTGCTGACCCCGGAGTCCTTCGCCGCACCGCTGGCGCGCTGGCCCGGATTCGCTACAGTACGCCCGTACTAGACTGGAGGCTGGGCTTGGGCGTGTTGGCGCAGTGGTTGGAGTTGTGCAGTGGGTGCAGCGATCGCGGTGTCGCTGACGCATCGGCCGTGATACACCGGCCGTTTCAGGTGGCACTGATGGTGTGGAGCCGACTCTGTCGTTCTAGCTCTGCCACTGCCCTTGGTTCTGGCACTGCCCCTGGCGTTGCTTCTGCCACTGCCGCGGCGTCTGCCACTGCCGCGGCGTCTGCCGCTGTCATCGTCTCTGGATCCGCGACTGTCTGTCTGGGTCACTGTGTGTACCCGCCACGCTCTCTGATGCTCGCCTTGCCCTGGCGCTGACCCTGCTCCTGGCGTTGCCGCCTTCTCTGTCGCACGTTGTGCGGCGCCCCGTCTCCGTTCCGATCGCACCGGCCTGTTCTCGCCGCTTTTTCCATGACCCCTGACTCCAAGGCCGTGTCCGCCGCCTCCCGCAGCCTCGAGGCCCGCTCCGCCAGCGAGCGTGACAAGGCGCTGGGCCTGGTGCTGAACCAGATCGAGCGCAACTTCGGCAAGGGCTCGATCATGCGACTGGGCGACGCCTCCCGCATGCGGGTGGAAACCGTCTCCACCGGCGCCCTGACCCTGGATCTGGCTCTGGGGGGCGGCTATCCCAAGGGCCGGGTGGTGGAGGTCTATGGCCCTGAAAGTTCCGGCAAGACCACCCTCACGCTCCATGCCATCGCCGAGGTGCAACGCCGCGGTGGCGTTGCGGCCTTCGTTGATGCCGAGCATGCGCTCGACCCGGTCTACGCCGCGGCCCTCGGAGTGGATATCGAGAACCTGCTGGTCTCCCAGCCGGATACCGGTGAGATGGCCCTGGAGATCGTCGACCAGCTGGTGCGCTCAGCCGCCGTCGACATCGTCGTGATCGATTCGGTGGCGGCGTTGACGCCCCGGGCCGAAATTGAGGGAGAGATGGGCGATCTGGCGGTGGGCAGCCAGGCCCGCCTGATGAGTCAGGCGATGCGCAAGATCACCGGCAACATCGGCAAGTCCGGCTGCACGGTGATCTTCCTCAACCAGCTGCGGCAAAAGATCGGTGTCACCTATGGCAATCCCGAAACCACCACCGGTGGGAATGCGCTGAAGTTCTACGCCTCGGTGCGGCTCGACATCCGCCGGATCCAGACGCTCAAGCGCGGCACCGAGGAATACGGCATTCGCGCCAAGGTGAAGGTGGCCAAGAACAAGGTGGCTCCACCCTTCCGCATCGCCGAGTTCGACATCCTGTTCGGCCGGGGCATCAGCACCCTCGGTTGCCTGCTGGATCTGGCCGAGGAAATCGGGGTGGTGACGCGTAAGGGATCCTGGTACAGCTACGAGGGCGACAACATCGGCCAGGGCCGTGATAACACCATCATCTGGCTGGAGCAGAACCCCGAGCAGAAGGAGCGGATCGAGGCGATCACCCGCCAGAAACTCACGGAAGGATCGGAGGTGACGGCCAACTCGTTGCGGCCCCTGGCGGCGGCAGCCAAGCTGAGCGCTGACCTGTCCGATGATCCGGCCCGCGCCCTGGTCGAGGATCTTGGCGCTGCACCGCTTGAGTTGAATGCTCCTGCGGCGGCCGGGTCCCCTGCAGGTGCCACGGCTGGAACCCGATCTTCCTCGCGCAGCACAGCTCCTGCGGCCACCGGCGGCTGACCCGCCGGGGCGCCAGGGGCCACCTGGCCAGCCTTACCTTCAGCCGTTGCGATTCAGGCGGCCGTTTCGATCGGCTCGCTGGCGGCCCGCGAGCCGCGATGACGAGGACCGCCGGACTTCAGAACGGAGTGAATCGGAGTGGGCTCAGGCTGCTGCAGGATCTGGGTGACGCGCTGCAGCTCCTGAATGGCTTCGGCACCTTCCAGCTTCACCAGTTCGTGCCCGTCGCGGGATTCGACCCAGGTGATGCCGAAGTCAGACACGAGAAAACGCACTGTGTGGTTGTCGCCCAGGTCGGCCACGAACGAGGCTCCATGACCATCCCTGCCATCGCCACACACGTAGCAGGTGGCGACACAGCCCCGGTCCTGGAGGCTGCGGGCTAGCGCCTGCAGGCTCATCACCAGGTCGTGGACGAGGGTCCGGTATTGCTCAGCCAGACGCGGGAACATGACGGGCCAGCGGGTCGGTGGCGCAATCCTAATGTTTTCTTCAGTTTTTCGCGGGCGCCGTCGGTTTTGATCAGCGTCCGCTGGCAATCGCTGCTGTCGCTCAGGTGCCTCCTGCCTGCTGGGCTCCGCCTCTGCCGCGCAGGAGTCAGCCGTCCGACAGCGTCCACCAGCCTGCGGCGGGGCCGATGAAGCGCACCGTGACCCAGAACAGCACCAGCGCGCCGATACCGAACCAGGCCCCACGGGTGGTGATCGCCACGAAGCGGTTGGCCTGGTCCTTGCTCAAGGGCAGCCACGGCGCGACACGTTCCGGGCTCGTGCCGCTGCCTGCGGATGGCTTGGGCCCCCGCGGTGGCAGGCCCTGGGTGGAACGACGCTTAGCTTCCCCCATCCGCGCAGCAGTGGCAACTGCCGGCAACGCTAGTTGGGCAGCAGGCGGCTCAGGCTCGCCCATGGTTCCAGGGCCAGCAGCACCGTGGCCCCCCAGCTGCGGCTGCGCAAGCGTCCGTCCAGCACGGCCAGGCGTCCGCCGCCGCGGCGCAGGCCTGCCACGGAGCGTTGCAGCCGGTTCACGGCCTCGGGCAGCAGCAGCTCCCGGAACCAGTCGAGGCCCTGCTGACGCAGGGCGGCGACCCGGGCGGCGGTGAGGGGATCCTCCAGGCTGGCGATCGGCAAGGTGGCCGCCAGGATCTGACCCGGTAGCGGCAGCCGCTCCTGCTGCTCCAGCCACCAGCTCCAGCGGGCGCAGAGAATCCCATTCGCATCGGGAGTGGTGGATTCGTGTTCCACCCGACGGCCGAATTCCGCCGCCATCGCACTGGCCAGGCTGAGCCGCAGGCCTTCGTCGTCGCAGAGGATCACGCTCAGCCGAGCCTGCCCCAGCACCAGCCGGCGACTCTGCTCCAGCAGGTGCTGGGCGAAGACGGGGCTATTGGGCAGCGGTTGGCGCAGGGGTGCGAACAGCGGCAGCGGATCGGCCAGGGGAGGATCCCCCAGGTCGACCACCACCTCGGGCGTCAGGCCGAGGACGGCCTCGGGGGCTGCGCCATGCGCCTGGGTGCTCCGGCGGACAGCAATCGGGCTGGCCAGCTGGCCCAGCAGCACGGCTCCACGCCCCCTGAGCAGGCCCGCCAGGGCATGCAGGGGCTCCAGGGGCTGGCGGTGCAGGGTCCACTGCAACAGCCGCATGTCCACCTCGGCCCAGCTGCTCCAGCCATCTCCCCCCTGCTCCAGCCACTGGTCCCAGGGGGGCGGCAGGGGGCCGAGCAGGGCGAGCAGCTGGCGCAGCGGTGCTTCCTCCTCTGGGGCGATGGCCACCAGGCCGCTGGGCTGACGCGGCGGTTCCAGAACCCGGCGGCTCAACCGGTCGTGCAGGGCCATCAGGCTGGTTTCGGCCGCCGGCTGGCTGCGCAGCAACCGGTTCCAGTCATCGGCAGTGATCCGCACCGCCAGCGAACGACGCAGCTTCGGCTCGAGGGTTTCGGCTTCCGGGATCACCAGCTGGTGCTCCCCCAGCTGGCCATTCCGCCAGGCCTCCATCAGCTCGGCGTGGTCCAGCAGCCAGATCCGATGGGGTGGGCAAGGGCCAGACCCTTCCCAGAGGGGGAGGGCAAGGTTCACGGCCCGCAGCCTCGGCAACTCCATCTGCAGGAGGCGCTGGCGTAGATCCTGGCTCAGCACCAGAGCCAGGGGGGCGTCGCTGAGGGCCAGCGGCACCAGCAGGCTGATCCACCAGTCGGGGCCGGTGCCGGGGGTGAGCCGGATCAAGGTGTGATCGCTTCGCCGCAGGCTGCGGGCCACGAGCCGGCTGAGGCTGAGGTGATGCGGCCACTCGGCTGCTCCCTCCTGGCGCAGCAGGGCTTTCAGCTGTTGATGGGCCAGGGCTTCCAGCATGGGCGAATCGTAGGAAGCTGGTCCGACCCGGCTGCAGCGACGATGACCAACCCCGCCGAGCCCCGGCCTGCCTGGCGCCATGGCCCGGTGGGTGTGGTGGGTCTCGGGTTGATCGGCGGATCGCTCGGCCTCGACCTGCAGACGGCCGGAGCCGAGGTGCGGGCCCTGGTGCGCCGTGAGGCCACCGCCACCAGGGCCCGAGACCGGGGGTTGGCTTCGGTGGTGAGCACCGATCCCTGGGTCTTGGCAGGCTGCGATCTGGTGGTGCTGGCGCTGCCCCTGGATCAGCTGCTGGCGCCGCCGCCAGACCTGCTGCAGGCTCTGCCCCCCGAGGCGGTGCTGACCGATGTGGGCTCGGTCAAGGGGCCGTTGCTGCCGGTGTGGTCGGCGGCGTTGCGGCGGCTGGGCGGGGAGCGGCAGGCCCGCCGCTTCGTGCCCAGCCATCCCATGGCCGGCACCGCCGAGGCCGGCGTGGAGGCCGGTGTGTGCGACCTGTTCGTTGCCCGTCCCTGGGTGGTCACCCCTGCTGACGACACCGACCCCGAGGCGCTCGCCCTGGTGGCTGACCTGGCTGCGACCCTCGGAGCCCGCTGGGTGTGCTGCGAGGCCAGGGCCCACGACGCTGCGGTGGCCCTGATCTCCCATCTGCCGGTGCTGGTGAGTGCGGCACTCCTCCAGACCGCTGATCGGAGCAGTGCTGGCGAGGGCCAGCCAGCATTGAGCCCGTCATCCCAGAGCCAGTCTTCGTTCATGAGTTCGCTGCCGAGCCTGGTGCGGACCCTGGCTTCCAGCGGCTTCGCCGACACCACCCGGGTGGGGGGCGGCAACCCCGAGCTGGGCACCCTGATGGCCCGTGGCAACCGGGAGGCGGTGCTGCAGGCTCTGGCCGGTTACCGCCATAGCCTTGATCAGCTCGAGCAGCTGGTGCGCCGGGAAGACTGGGCGGAGCTGCAGCAGCTGCTGACCGACTGCCGCGACTTGCGCCCCCAGTTCGTCTGACCCGTTCGGTTCAGATCCGCAGGGGCTCGCCGCGCTCCGCCAGCAGCTGGCGGCAGAGCATCAGCGAGGAGAGGCTCACGCCGGCGGTGCCCTCGCCGGGATGGATGGAATCGCCGCCGAGCCAGAACCCCGGCACTGGTGTGCGGCTGGCCAGCCCGAAGGGCCCGAAGCGGCTGGGGTGCTGGCCCAGCCCCCCCACATAGCCCCAGGGCCGTCCGGTCCAGCCGGCGAAGCCGCGGGGTGTGGCCAGCTCCCGGTGCAGCCAGTCGGCCGATCCGATCCCGAGCAGCTGCTCCAGGCCGGCCGCCATGGCGGTGCCGGCCTGGGCTTTGCGCGCCTGGTACTCGGTCTCGTCCAGGCCGAACCAGGGGCGGGCCGGCGTGAACACGCTGGCGATCACGGTGGCCTGCCCCTGGGGCGCCCGTCCATCGCCCTCCTGGCTCACCGACACGAACAGTGGGCCCGGAGATGGCCAGTCGAGCTGGAGGTGGCTGGGGGTGTGGGGCGGCAGCACCGAGCGCGGCACGGCCCCATAGAGCACCAGGGCGCCGGAGGGGTCGTGCAGGTGCTGCAGGCGCTGCCGGTAGCCCGCTGGCAGCGCCTCGCCCAGCAGATCGCTCAGGCACTGGGGGGGCAGGGTGCAGACCACCGCCTCACAGGCCAGGGCAAAGGGGGTGTTGCCGCCTTTCTCTCCCCGCACGATCCAGCCGCCATCGCGGCGCTCCAGCTGACGCGCCCGGTGCCGCAGTCGCAGGCGGCCGCCCCAGCGGGCCAGGCTGTCCTCCAGCGCCCGGCTGAGCTCCTGCATCGAACCCTCGAGGTGCCAGAGCCCCTGTGGCTCCTGCGCCACGGCCAGGGCGGTGGCGCCGTAGAGGGCGGCGGTGCGATCGGCTGGTTCCTGGGAGTAGAGCTTCAGTTGCAGGTCGAGGTAGCGCCGCAGGCGCTGGTCGTGGCTGCAGCCGCAGAGGGCCAGCAGATCGGCCACCGTGGCGCCCGTGGCCAGGGCACTGATCAGGGTGGCTGGCCGCAGGGCACCGCAGAGCTGGCCCAGATCCCAGAGCGAGCGCGGTGGCAGCACCGGATCCCGCAGCGCGAAGGCCCAGTTGGTGCGATGCAGCCAGGCGCAGAGTTGCCAGAACCGTTCGCTGCCGGGGAACTGGCGCTGCCGTTCCGCTTGCCAGCGCAGCGGATCGCGCCAGAGCTGCACCGGCGGCTGGCTGTCGTGGAGATCCACCACGCAGGCCGGATCCAGCGGTGTGGCCGCCGGCGGGGTCTGGTGCAGATGGGCGAACAGCCGCGCGTGAATGCCACCTGCCTCCAGGCCGGCCACCTGGGTGGCGCCCACATCAAACACGTAGGGGCCGCGCCTGAAGGTGCCGGCGCAGCCGCCGCTCTGGTGGTGGGCCTCGAGCAGATCCACCTTGAGGCCGGCGCGGGCCAGCAGGGCCGCCGCCGTGAGGCCGGCGATTCCGGCCCCCAGCACCGCCACTGGGCCGTGGGCCTCGGTGCCGTCAGATCCCGTGCCCTGCGACTGCGTGCCGTGCGCCTCCGTCATCCCGGCATGCTGGCAGCGTTCCCTTGGCCGGTGCGAGCCATGCTCCCGTCCCAGCTGGGTCTCTGGGCCCGGGATCACTGCGGTGAGGCGCCGGCCTCGGTGGAGCCGGTCGGCGGAGGCTGCACGGGCCGCGCCTGGCGCCTGCGGTTTTCCGCACACCACAGCCTGTTCGCCAAGAGCGTGAAGCCAGCCGATCTGCCGCTGCTGCAGGCCGAGGCCGATGGGTTAGGCGCCCTGGCTGCCGCGGCACCCCCTGAGCTGGCGGTGCCCCAGCCCGTCTTTGTGGGGCTGGTGGCAGAGGCTGCCCTGCTGGTGACCGACTGGCTGCCCTTTTGTCCTTCGGGCGGCAGCCAGGCGACCGCCAACAGCTCAGCCAGTCAGCGTGGCGATGCTGCAGCACGGCGCCAGCTGGGTTGGCAGCAGCTGGGCCGTTCCCTGGCTCTGTTGCACCGGCGCAGCCTGGATGGCGTCGATGTCCGCTACGGCTGGCCGCAGGACAACTGGATCGGGGCCGCCCCCCAGGTCAACGGCTGGTGCGACAGCTGGGTGGAGTTCTTCCGAGACCGTCGCCTGCTTCCCCAGCTGGAGTGGGTCGCACGCGGCGGCGCGCCGCTGCGCCAGGCGACCACTCTGCTGGAGCGTCTGCCCCAGTGGCTGGAAGGGCACCAGCCTGAGCCCGTGCTGGTGCACGGCGACCTGTGGGGCGGCAATGCCGCCCTGCTCGACGACGGTCGGGGCGCGATCTTTGATCCTGCCGTGTATCGCGGCGATCGGGAAGTGGATCTGGCAATGGCGCGCCTCTTCTGTGGTTTCCCACCGGCCTTCTTTGCCGGCTACGAGGCCGGGTGGCCCCTCCCCCCGGGGCATCGGGTGCGGGTGGAGCTCTACAACCTCTACCACCTGCTCAACCACGCCAATCTCTTTGGTGGCTCCTACCGGCAACAGGCCCAGGTGAGCCTGGATGGCCTGCTGCGGCTGGGCTGAATCCTGCTGTCAGGCCGCCCCACGAACCAACCACCCAGCCCATGATGGCCGCTCAGCCGAGGTATTCCTTGCGAAGGGCCTGGATCTGGGCGAGCACGGCGTTGCGCTTCTCGCTGGTGGTCAGGTTCTGCCAGCTCCACTGGCCCACCACGACAAGGCCAAGCAGCTCCAGAAGCCCGGGAACCACCGGCAGCAGATTGATGGTGTCCAGCACCCCCTTGATCAGGATCTGCGCCACGATCACGGCCAGGAACACACCGGTGCCCTTGGCGATCCGACCCATCAAGGACCAGTCCACCTGGTCGAGAGTGGTGTTCACCTTGGTCAGGATGTCGCCGTAGCGCTCGGCGAAATTCACGGTGGCGTCGCCCACACCGGAGCCGAACGGGCTGCTCGAGGTGCTGGTCTCGCCTGCGTCGCTGCCGGCTTCCTTCAGGTCGGGCTCATTCAAGGTGGTGGTATCGCTCATGAATGGAGCCGCACAATTTGAAACGATCGAGGGCCAAGGTATCGGTGTGAGCTCCATTTGGCCAGCGCGGATCGGCTTCCGTCGGCGGGGGCTGACCTGCCTGGATGCCCTGCTGGCCGCCGCCAGCCCTGCCGAAGGCTGTGCCCTGCTGCTGGGCTGCCGCCGGGAGGCCCATTGGCAGGTGGAGCGGATCTGGCCCTGTCTGAATGGGTGGCAGCCGATGGGGGAGCGGGGCCGCCGCTTCGCGATCGATCCGCGGGAGCAGCTGCTGGCCCAGAAGTGGGGACGGGCCCGTGCCCTGACGGTCCTGGGGGCGGCCCACAGCCATCCCGCCAGTGCGCCCCTGCCCTCGGCCACCGACCGGCGCCTCGCCTTTCCCCCTGCCCTGCTGGTGATCGCGGGCCCGCCTGGCGGCGATGGCGACCCTCGCGGCAGCACCCGTGCAGACCTGCCCCGCACGGGCTGGGCCCTGCGCTGCTGGTGGCTGACCGAGGAGGACACCCAGCCGTTGCCGCTGGCGTGGACAATGGTGGATTGACCGGTCGCGCTTCTCCGATGCTTCCTCCCGACACCACCGGGGTGCAGCTCAGCCCCGACGAGGTGGCCCGCTTCGCCCGCCACCTGATCCTGCCGGAGGTGGGCATGGAGGGCCAGAAGCGTCTCAAGGCCTCCTCGGTGCTGTGTGTGGGCACCGGCGGCCTCGGTTCGCCGCTGCTGCTGTATCTGGCCGCCGCGGGCGTGGGCCGGATCGGCATCGTCGATTTCGACGTGGTGGATCACTCCAACCTCCAGCGGCAGGTGATCCACGGCACCAGCTGGGTGGGCAAGCCCAAGATCGAATCCGCCAAGGCCCGGATCCTCGAGATCAACCCCCACTGCCAGGTGGATCTCTACGAGACCGCCCTGACCAGTGAGAACGCTCTGGCGATCATTGAGCCCTACGACATCGTCTGCGACGGCACCGACAACTTCCCCACCCGCTATCTCGTCAACGACGCCTGCGTGCTGCTGGGCAAGCCCAACGTCTACGGCTCGATCTTCCGCTTCGAAGGCCAGGCCACGGTGTTCAACCTCGATGCCGAAAGCCCCAACTACCGCGATCTGTTCCCCGAGCCGCCGCCGCCGGGCATGGTGCCCTCCTGCGCCGAGGGCGGCGTGGTGGGCGTTCTGCCCGGCATCATCGGCGTGATCCAGGCCACCGAGGCGGTGAAGATCATCACCGGCATCGGCACCACCCTCAGCGGCCGCCTGTTGCTGTTCGATGCCCTGGGCATGAAGTTCCGCGAGCTGAAGCTGCGGCCCAACCCGGAGCGGCCGGTGATCAACGAACTGATTGATTACCAGGAGTTCTGCGGCGTGGGCGGCAGCGCCCCCGGCCAGGAAGAGGCGGGCAGTGTGCCCAGCATCACCGTCGCCGAGCTCAAGACGATCATCGACGGCGAGCTGGAGGACATCCTGCTGGTCGATGTGCGCAATCCCCCTGAGGCCGACATTGCCGTGATTCCCGGTGCCCTGCTGGTGCCGCTCGATCGGATTGAGAGTGGCGAGGCGATTGACGATGTGCGCCGGCTGGCCCAGGGCAAGAAGCTCTACGTGCACTGCAAACTCGGTGGCCGCAGTGCCAAGGCCCTGATTGCCCTGGGCCGTCATGGCATCGAGGGCACCAATGTGGCTGGGGGTATCGACGCCTGGAGCCAGGAGGTGGATCCATCGGTGCCCCGTTACTGAGGCGGTGGCTGCGGGTCCGCTTCGCGGGCCCAACCGATGATCATGGGCCCGCCGTGTCTCAGCGCCGGCTGATCGCCCTGGAGGGCCAGTTTCCGGCCTTTCTGGCGGCCTCGATCATGCCGGTACTGCTGATGCCCCTGGCGAATGAGGTGGGGCCCTTCCCGCAGCCCCTGGTGGCGCCGATCGTCTTCGATCTGCTGATTCTGCAGTCGGTTCGGACACTGCCGGTGCTGCTGCCCACGTTCAGAGGACGTTGCATCGGTGCGCTCTACCAGTGGCTCGGGCTCGTCACCGGGCTGCTCATCTGGGTTCCTTCCCTGTTTCGGGGCTGGCCATCAGGCCACCTGCAGGTGGCCACTCTGCTCCTGGTGGCGATTTTCTTCATCACCACCTCCGTGCGGCTGGTGAGGCTCCTGGCACGGGTGCCGAGGGTGAACCTGTCCGTGCTGGCCGGCGCTGCTGGCGGTTATGTGCATCTTGGCCTCACCGGCGGCATGGTGGCCACCGCCATTGAGGTGGTGCACCCGGGTTCCTTTCTGCTGGGGGCCGTGGGCAGCCATGAGGCCCTCAGGGACAGGCTCCTTTGCTACAGCTTCGTGACAGTGGCCGGTCTGGGTTATGGCGATGTGCTTCCCGGTAACCCAGTGGGTGAGCGCTTCGCCATCCTGCTGAGTGTGAGCAGTACCCTCTACATATCCCTGTTGGTGGGCCTGCTGCTCGGGCGCTTCATCGCCCACGAAGCGGCGGAGCTGGAGGAGCATTGGCAGGAGCACAAGACCCTGGCGTCGTCTCCGCCGGATCGGCTGCCGATGGACGATCAGTAATCCACGCCGCGCTTGAGGTCGACACCGCGTTCGGCGTAGTGCTTGTGGCACACCATCTCGGAGTGGACGCTGGCCAGGTCGAAGTAGGCCGGCAGGTTCTTGCAGCGACCCGTGAGGATCACCTCGGTTTCGGCGGGCTTGCGCAGCAGGGTCTGCACGATCGGCTCCACCGGCAGCAACTCCAGATCGACCGTGGGGTTGATCTCGTCGAGAATCACGGTTTTGTAGAGCCCACTGGCGATGGCGGCGCGGGCGATCTCCCAGGCCCGCTCGGCCTCCACGTAGTCGATCGGCTGCTGCTGGCCCCGCCAGACAATTGCGTCACGGCCGGAGCGGAGGTGATCCACCAGGTGGGGATAGCTCTCGCGCAGCGCCGCGATCGCGGCGTCTTCGGTGTAGCCGCTGCCCCCCTTGAGCCACTGCAGGATCAGCACCCGGTGGCTCTTGTCCTGGCTGATGCCCCGGCCGATCGCCTGCAGGGCTTTGCCCAGGGCACTGGTGGATTTGCCCTTGCCCTCCCCGGTGTAGATCTCGATGCCTTCGAGGCCCTGGGCCTGACCCGGCTCCCCATCGGCGTCATCGGGGCGGCGATGGGCGCGCATCTCGGAATGGAGGTCAGCCAGCTGCACCAGGGCGCCGGGTGCTCCCCGCCCGGTGGCGATCACCTCCATGCCAGCCGGTTTGGCCGACAGGGTCCGCACCACCTCGTCGGTGTCGAGCAGGCCCAGGTCCAGGACCGGATTGAGTTCGTCCAGCACCACCACCGAATAGAGGTTGCTGGCGATCGCACCTCTGGCGATGTCCCAGCCCCGCTGGGCTTCCTGGCGATCGAAGCGGCTCGCTTCCTCGGCCGTGAAGAAGTCGCCGCGGCCGGTGCGCACCTGGTCGATCAGATGGGGAAAGCCCTGCTGGAGCGCCTCGATGGCGGAATCCTCGTCGTAGGCCCGACCCGGACCCTTGAGAAAACGGAGCAGCAACACCCGGGTGCGCTTCTGCTCACAGATGCCCAGCCCGATCGTGCGCAGCACCACGCCCAGGGCCGCCTGGCTCTTGCCTTTGCCATCGCCGTCGTAGACGTGCAGCTGGCCATGGGCGCGTTCGTCACTGCCGGCCGCCGTACGGATGCCGATGCCGCGGCCGGTGCCCCGTTGCGGCGTCTGGGTGCTGCTGGCGGGGGGAGACATCGCAGGAGCGGCGGCAGATCGATGCTAACGACGGACCGCCCCAGCGCTTGCCAGGATTGCCGCCATGGCCCATCCCCGGATCGAGCATCTGCCGGAGCCTCTGGAGCGAGGCCTGGAACGGCTGCGGCAGCACCTGGCCGGATTCGAGTCGGTGGTGGTGGCGTATTCCGGTGGTGTGGACAGCACCCTGGTGGCGGCGATCGCGGCAGAGCAACTGGGCGAGGGCGCCCTGGCAATCACCGGTGTCTCGCCGGCCCTGGCGCCCCATCTGCGCGAGGAGGCCCGGCTGCAGGCGGCCTGGCTGGGCCTGCGGCACCGGGAGATTCCCACCGCCGAGCTGAACGATCCTGCCTACAGCAGCAATCCGGAACGGCGCTGCTACGCCTGCAAACGCGAGCTGCACAGCCTGCTGGCGCCGTTGGCCGCCGCTGCCGGCGGGGCGCCCGTGCTCGATGGCGTGAACCTCGACGATCTCGGCGACCACCGCCCCGGCATCGACGCGGCCCGTGAGCACGGGGTGGGTTCTCCCCTGGCCGATCTCGGCCTCGACAAGCAGGCGGTGCGTCGCATCTCCCGCGCGCTTGGGTTCCCGTGGTGGGACAAGCCGGCCCAGCCCTGTCTGGCGTCGCGGTTTCCCTATGGCGAGCCGATCACGACCACACGGTTGCAGCGGGTGGCCGCGGCCGAGGACTGGTTACGCCAGCGGGGGCTGCGGGATCTGCGGGTACGCAGCCAGGGCGAAACGGCGCGGATCGAGCTGCCCGCCGCCCAACTGCCGGAGCTGCTGGCGCGGCTGGCCGATGGTGGTAGTTCCGCTGGTTTCCGACAGGAGCTGGTGGAGGCTCTGCTGGGCCTGGGCTTCACGGCGGTGAGCCTGGACCTGGAAGGCTTGGTCAGCGGCAAGCTCAACCGAGGACTCGATCACGACGTCAACAGCTGCCCCTGACGGCCGGGCTGGCGATTGGCGATCACCCCTGAGCATGTGGCGATGGCTGCGTTGGTCCTGAGGGCTCAATGAGCAAGGACTGTTGCGTTTTGGGGAGCATAAAAAAGCACCCAGCAGGGTGCTTCAAGCGCTCGCGGCGCGCTAACTGGGCTGGCGCCTGGAGATCCAAACGCTGATCCAGATCCAACCGCTGAGTCAGCGGTGGTGTGCAGGGGTCAGGCGGCCGCCAGGATCGGATCCCGATCTGCCCCGGCGATGCACTCCGGCGTTTCGCGTCGAAAGCTGGTGAGCTTGTGCGTTCGGGCCTCCAGTTCTTCACAGAGCACCGCACAGGCCAGCTCGGGCATGGTGTGGTCACCGCAGGTGAACACATCCACGGCCGCGTACCCGGATTCGGGCCAGGTGTGAATCGAGATGTGCGATTCGGCCAGCAGGGCAAGCCCGGTGACCCCCTGGGGATCGAAATGATGGGTGATCAGATTGAGCAGGGTGGCGCCAGCACGTTTCGCTGCTGTGGTGATGGCGGTCCTGAGAAAGGCTTCGTCGTTGAGCTTGGCAGACGTGCAGTCGTAGAGCTCAAGGATGCAGTGTTTACCCACCGTATCGGTGGTACTGGTCCCACTCACGCTCTGCAGGGCGGTGGGGGTGGTGGAGTGAGCACCAGTCCATCCCGGGTTGGGGTGGAGGCAGGGCAGGCTCTGGTTCATTGAATCCAGACAAACAGGGACCACCATACGCCCCAAAGTCGTTGGCTGGTGCAGGAAGTGGCGCAATCCAGCCTCTGACGCGCCGATCAGGGCCCGGATTCCGCCCCCAGCGAGTCCGCGTCCCGCTTGTCCGCCGTCAACGCCTTCGGTTCAGGCCCGAGGCTGCCGCCGCGCAGGCGCACCAGCTGGGCGGCCTGCCGCCAGCCCTCGCCAAAGCCGTCGACATGGGTGGCGCTGACGAGGCACTGGTGGCCCTCCCCCACCGCCTCCAGCAGCAGGCGCTGGCGCTGCGGATCGAGCTCGGCCAGCACATCGTCGAGCAGCAGCAGGGGGGGGGCGCCCACCACCTCTTCCACCAGGGCCAGTTCCGCCAGTTTCAGGGCCAGCACCAGGGTGCGTTGCTGGCCGGCTGAGCCGTAGCGCCGCGCCGGTTGCTCCCCCAGCAGCAGGGCGATTTCATCCCGCTGCGGACCCACCAGGCATTGGCCCAGCCGCAGCTCCTCGCTGCGCTGCAGCAGCAGCTGGGCCACCATCGCCTCCCGCCAGGGTGCCTCGGCGTCCTCCCCCTCCAGCAGCGTGCCGCTTCGGTACTCGAGCCGCAGCTGGTCCCGGCCGCCGCTGAGGCGCTCCTGCCAGGCCGCCGCCAGGGGTTCGAGCCGCCGCAGGGCCCGCCAGCGCCGCCGGTGCAGCCGAGTGCCGATCGCCGCCATCTGCAGATCGAAGGCATCCAGCAGGTCCTCCCGCTGGGTTACGGGGCCGCCGCGGCGCAACAGCTGGCTGCGCTGCCGCAGCAGGCGGCCGTAACGGCTGAGCAGGTCGCCGTAGACGGGCTCAAGCTGAAGCACCACCCGATCGAGCCACTGGCGCCGCAGGGCGGGCTCCCCCCGCACCAGGTCGAGGTCGAGGGCGCTGAAGGTGACGCAGCGCAGCCGCCCTGGCAGGTCCAGCTGCCGCTCGAGCACCTTGCCGTTGCGACTGGCGATCCGTCCCCCCCGCTGCCTCAGCTCCAGCTGCAACTGGTCGCCGTCGGAGCACATCGCCTGCAGCTGGCTGAGGCTGTGACCGTGGCGGATCAGGTCGCGGTCGCTGCCGGTGCGGTGGGAGCGAAGGCTGCAGAGCAGCTCCACCGCCTCCAGCAGGTTCGACTTGCCTTCGCCGTTGGGCCCCACCACCAGCAGGCGCGGCTCGTGTAGCTCCAGCCGGAGGTGCTCGATGTTGCGGAACTGGCGCAGCTCCAGGCGATGCAGCCGGATGGCTCAGGTGCGGCGTGCGGTTAAGGTAGCCCTGCCGGCAGCGGGGCTTTGACACCTCGAGGTCTGCCTTGAGCAGCACATCCGCAGGACCCCTTCTCCGGACATCGCTGTTTCAGGGTCGGTTCCGGTCCGGCCGTCAGCTTCGGCTCGACGCAGGCGCCTCACCGCAGGGGCATGTAGCTCAGTTGGATAGAGCATCAGATTCCGGTTCTGAGGGTCGGGGGTTCGAGTCCCTCCATGCTCGTGGTCAGCCTTGACGATCTCAGCCCTGCCGATCTGAACGGCAGGGCTTTTTCATGGCATGCCCGCCCCGTTGGTCCGATTCCGCCCTGCAGCGAATACGGCCTGTCGCGCCTCTGGCCTTCAACTCAGCGGTTTCCCCCGGGAGAGCCCAGCGACAGGCCCATGGCGCGGATCCCGCCGGGATCGACCAGAAACCCCAGCGCTTCCAGCGGCAGGATCGCCTCAGGAGGGGCGGACAGGGACACGCTGCAGCCGCCCAGTTCCCGCCGCAGGCGCGTCAGGGCCCCATGCAGCAGCGCCGCCAGGATCTCGGTCGGGTCGGGGTCCTGGGGATCGGCCAGCAGATCCCAGAGATTGGCATTGAGGGCCTGATCACTGGTGGAGCGCACGAATCCCACCAACCGTCCATCGGGTCCGCGCACAGCCAGGTGCCAGGCGCTGCGTTCGATCGCCTGCAGCCAGCGTTGGCTGGCCCGGGGCTGCTCGCCGCAGGCGCCCATCAACCGATTCAGTTCTTCCGGCGAGGGGATCGGATCCTGCAGCAGGCGGTAGCCCTCCCGAAGCCGGGGTGCGGCGGGTTGACTGCGGAACGGAATCAACAGGGAGTCCAGCACGGTCAACCGGTGTTGCGCATGCCGGCGGCAATGCCGTTGATCGTGAGCAGGGCGCCGCGCAGCAGCTCGCTGCGGCTGTAGGTCCGCCCGTCCTGGCCGGCGGCCGTGGCTTCGCTCATCGGTGGTTGACGATTCTGATCCCGCAGGCGCCGCAGCAGGGCCACCTGCAGGTATCCGAGCGGCACGATCGTGCGATTGCGCAGATCCACCGACAGCTGCAGGGCCGGATCACTGTCGAGCAGGCGCTCCTGCCCGGCGATGCGCAGCACCAGGTCACGGGTGCGCTGAAACTCGGCGGCGATCGTCTGGAAGATGCGCTCGAAGGCGTCGCGGTTTTCCTCCCGCCCCAGGGCCTGCACGTAGTGGTGGGCGAGATCGATGTCCACCTTGGAGAGGGTCATCTCCACCTTGGAGATCAGCATGCGGAAGAACGGCCAGCGCTGGTGCAGCAGCCGCAGCAGTTCCAGTTGGCCGGGATCCCGGTGCAACTCCTCCTCCAGGGCTGCACCCACGCCGAACCAGCTGGGCAGCAGGAAGCGGCTCTGGGTCCAGCCGAACACCCAGGGAATGGCCCGCAGGCTGGAGAGGTCCTTGGCGCCGCTCTTGCGCCGGGCCGGCCGGCTGGAGATCTGCAGCTTGCTGATTTCCTCGATCGGGGTGACCTGCTGGAAGAAGGCCACCAGATCGGGGTTGTCGTGAACCAGGGCGCGGTAGTGATCGCGGGAGCGGGCGGCGAGCCGCGCCATCAGCTCATTCCAGCTGGGGGTGTCATCCACCGGTGCACTGACCAGGCTGTTCTGCAGCACAGCCGTGGTCATGGTTTCGAGGTTGTAGAGGGCCAGCTCCGGCAGCGAGTACTTGGAGGCGAGCACTTCCCCCTGTTCGGTGATCTTGATCCGGCCCTTCAAGGTGCCACTGGGCTGGGCCAGGATCGCCTGATAGGCCGGTCCGCCACCGCGACCCACCGATCCACCGCGGCCGTGGAACAGGCGCAGCGCCACCCCGTGCTGGCTGGCCAGCTCTTCCAGGGCGATCTGGGCCTTGTGGATTTCCCAGTTGCTGGACAGGAAACCGGAATCCTTGTTGCTGTCGGAATAGCCCAGCATCACTTCCTGAAGCGGTGGGCCGCCCTCTTCCCCCGAGGCGATCAGGGCCCGGTAGAAGGGTTCGCAGAACAGGCGCTCCATCACCGCGGGAGCCCGCTGCAGGTCTTCCACCGTTTCGAACAGGGGCACCACCAGCAGCGAAGAGTGGGGCGCCAGCGGATCCACCAGGCCCGCTTCCTTGGCCAGCAGCAGCACCTCTAGCAGATCCGACACCGTGTGGCTCATCGAGATCACGTAGGTGCGACAGATGCGGGCGCCGAATTCCTGCTGCAGGCGCTGCAGCATCCGGAAGACCGCCAGAGTCTCGTGGGTGGCATCGCTCCAGCGCACCGCCGGAGACACCAGCGGCCGACGGGTCTTGAGTTCGGTCAGCAGCCAGCTCACCCGCTGCTCCTCATCCATCTCGCCGTAGGGCACGGGCAGCTGCAGATAGCGGCTGACCTCGTCGAGCGCATCGCTGTGACGGGTGCTCTCCTGGCGGATGTCCAGGCTGGCCAGGCAGAAGGCGAAGATGTGCACCTGGCTGAGCAGGCTCTCCAGGGCTTCGCAACCCAGTCCGGTGCTCTCGAGGCTGTCGCGCACCAGTTCAAGGTCAGCCCGGAATTCGTCGACCGAGCCGTAGTGCAGTTCCGGTGGCGGCGGGGAGGCGAGGTTGCCGACCCCGCTGCCATCACCGATAAAGGCCGACGGCAGGCCCGAGTGGCCGTCACAGGGGGATTCCCAGCCGGCATCCACCAGCTGCTGGTTGCGCTGACGGGTGAGCTGGAGCCGCTCCAGCGTGTAGCTCAGCTTCAGTCGGTAGGGCTCCAGCCGGTAGCGTGCCGCCCGCTCCTCATAGATCTCCGGGAAACGCAGCCGATCCATTTCCAGGGATTCCAGCAGGGCTGGGCTCACCTGACTCCACTGCATCGAAATGCTCAGCTGATCGCGCAGCTTGCCCACGGAGTGGATATAGCGCTCCAGCATCAGCTGACGCTGATAACAAGCTGTGCGCCAGGTGATCTCCGGTGTCACCGAAGGATTGCCGTCCCGATCGGAGCCCACCCAGGAGCCGAAGCTGCAGAAGGCATCGCGGGGCGAAAGCACGTCGGGGTAACTGCCGCTCAGGGCCGTCCGCAGGCGCTGGCGCAGCTGGGGCATGGCATCGAACAGCACCTGCTGGAAGTAATGCAGGGCGTAATCCACCTCATCGAGAACCGAGGGTTTGAACTGGTGCAGTTCGTCGGTACGCCACCACAGCCGGATCTCTTCTTCCAGCTGCAGGCGGATGCGCTGGTCATCTTCGATGTTGGCCAGGCTGCTGCGCTGCAGTTGCTGGATCAAGGCCGCGACCTTCCGCTGCTTATGGCGCACGGTGTGGCGCACGATCTCGGTGGGGTGGGCCGTGAACACCAGGCGAATATCCAGCTCCCGCAGCAGGTTCTCGATCTGGGCCGGCGGAACGTTGAGGTTGCGCAGGCGTTGGAACAGCTCCCGGAAGGTGGCCGGTTCGGTCTGGCTGGCCAGAGGCGGCAGAAACGGATCGGTGCTGGGCGGTTCGGGCTGAAGCTTGAGGCTCTCGAGATAACTGTCTTCCTCGATGTGCTGCTCGAGGATGTTCACCAGCTGGAAGTACAGCGAGAAGGCTCTCGCGGCCGCGATCGCCTCGGAGAGATCCATGCCGCGGATCAGCTGCACGATCGCGTCGGTCGAGGTGGCGTTCGGCAGGATTGTGGCGCCGCCTTCGAGAGGATCGGTGGCACTGAGCTGTTTCAGCTGCACCAGCCGATCTGCCTGCTCCGGTGGACATTCGCTGCGGAGCACCGTTTCCCACAGGTCCTCCACCAGCTCCAGTCGTTCGCCGAGCAGCTGGCTCACCAGAGGCTTGGGCTCGGTGCTGGTGGCAAGCGACTCCCGCATCGGGATGAACGGCATGGCGGAACGGGTCATGATCATCCCAAAGGGGGGTTGCTGTCTGTCTCGTTGGGCTCCGCGCCCCGGACCTCCTGCTGTTCCATCACCTGGGCCTCGCTGGCGATGATCTCTGCGATGGTGCTGCCCGATCGCTGCCGCTCCACCCAGCGCATCGCCTGATTGCCCTGGTCGATCACCCGCTGCACCGGGGCCAGCACGCTGGTGAGCCCGAGGTCGTTCGCCAACGGGGCCATCGTCTCCAGGCTCTCGCGGATCCAGTCGGCCGCCATGATCGTGCGGCCCGTGCGCCAGTGGGTCAGGGGGGCCAGCAGGCTGGAGCGGGCTGCGGACTGATCATTGGCATCGGCCAGCTGGGCCAGGGCCTGGGCGTCCAGAGGGCTGGCCCGCAGGGGATCGTGGGCTGCCGGGTCTGCCAGCAGCTGGTGCAGGCGCAGTTCGGCGAAGGCGGTCACCGCCAGCAGCAGCAGCGGATCGGTGATCAGATCGCAGATGCGGATCTCGATCCGGTTGAGCTGGTGGGGCCTGGCGTCCCCGTTGGGCCGCACCGAGGTCCAGAGGTGGCGCACGTTCTGCATCGATCCAGCTGCCAGCTGCTCCGCCATCCACTCCACATAGTGGGCGTGATCGCGAAACAGCGGCACCTGCGCAGGAGTGAGCGGGAATTGCAGCCAGCGTTGCGAGTGGGCGCCCATCACCGCGCCATCGAGAAACGGGGAGCTGGCGCTCAGGGCCAGCAGCAGGGCTGCCTCACAGCGCAGCAGCCGCAGCCCGGCGAACAGGGCCGGCATGTCGCTGAGGCCCAGGTTGATGTGCACGCTGGCGGTGACCACCAAGGTGCCGTACGTGGACTCGATGTACCCGTGATAGGGGTTGTCCGGATCCGACCGCTCGAAATGACAGCTGTCCCCCAGGCTCAGGGTGCTGCCCGGCAGCAGGGTGAGCTGCCGCTCCGTCAGCCAGGGCCGCAGCCGTTGCCGCGGTTCCAGCAACAGCTCCAGCTGGCGCTGGTAACTGGCCTCCGGCGGGGTGGTGTACTCAAGGTTGCGACGATCCGGCTCGGTCACGAAATCGGGGAACCGGCGAGCCACTTCGGCGGAGCAGCCCACCACCGTGCCGTCGGCCCGGCCGGTGAACAGTTCCACTTCAAATCCCTTCGGCAGCAGAGGGCGGCTCATGCCCGGACCCCATCACCGAACGGGTGCCGCGCTGGAGTCTGCACACAGGCCAGGGCCTTGAGCATGCCGCGCGCCTTGTTGAGGGTTTCCTGGTATTCGGCGGTGGGCTGGGAATCGGCGACCAGTCCGGCGCCGGCCTGCACCTGTACCCGCCAGCCGCCGTCGGCGGCGGGAAGCACCACCATCGTTCGGATTGTGATGGCCGTGTTCAGGGCCCCTGCCAGATCCACCGCGCCATACACCCCCGAGTAGGGCCCGCGGGCGTTGGGTTCCAGCGCATGGATCAGCTGCATGGCCCGGATCTTGGGGGCACCGCTGACGGTGCCAGCCGGAAAGGAGGCCATCAGCAGATCCCAGACGTCCCGATCCGCCGTCAGCAGACCCTCCACCTGGCTGACGATGTGCATCACGTGGGAATAGCGCTCGATCACCATCAGATCGGTGACCTTGACCGTGCCTGGCCTGCAGACCCGGCCCAGATCATTGCGGCCCAGGTCCACCAGCATCACGTGCTCGGCCCGCTCCTTCGGATCGGCCAGCAGCTCAGCCTCCAGGGCCCTGTCCTCGGTGTCATTGTCACCGCGGTGACGGGTGCCGGCGATCGGCCGCAGGGAGGCCTTGATGGCGCCACTGCCATCGCTGGCAGGTTCCGCCTTCACCATCACTTCTGGACTGGAACCGATCAGGTACCAGCCGCCGAAGTTGAAGAAGGCCATGTACGGCGAGGGGTTGACCATCCGCAGGCTGCGGTAGAGGTCAAACGGGTCCCGCATGACGTGGCTTTCGAGGCGTTGGCTCAGCACCAGCTGAAAGACGTCGCCGGCGGCGATGTGGGCGCGGGCCTGACGCACGGCATCCTCGAAGTCGGCCTGGCTGCGGTTGCTGCTGGGTGGCTCGGCCAGTTCGGCGCGATCGTTCCAGGCCAGGGTCGTCAGGCCGGAGGGCAGGGGAGCCTGCATGCGGGCCTCCAGGGCTTCGATCCGTGCGAACGCCTCCTGCCAGGCCTGGGCCGGATCGGCGCCACCGCTGAGATCGGCGTAGGACACCGCCGTGATCTGACGTTTCACCTGGTCGAACACCAGCAGGCTGTCGGCCAGCATCCAGCAGCCATCCGGTGGCCCCAGGGGGTCGGTGGGATGGATCGGGACGGTGGGCTCGATCCAATGGATCAGCTCATAGCCCCAGAAGCCGAACAGTTGCCCCACCGGCGGCAGGCCCGGCACCGGTGCCGGGCAGACCGGCTCCAGGGCCTGGCGCAGCTGCGTGAACGGATTGCCGTGCAGGCTTTCGCGCCGACCGTCGCGCCAGCAGCGCTCCCCCTCTTCGCCGCGCACCGTCAGCGTCCAGAGCGGATCGCTCACCACAAAGCTCCAGCGCCCCAGGCGTTCGCCCCCTTCGACCGACTCCAGCAGCACCCCATGGTGGCTGGCCTGGCCCACCTTCAGCCAGGTGGTGAGGGGCGTCTCCAGGTCGGCGGGCCAGCGTTTCCACAGCGGCAGGAAGCTGAGGCCTGCCGCCGCCTGGGCGTGGAAGGCCTCATCGAACCACCCTCCGTCCAGGACATCCCCGTCGAGACCGGTGGTGCGCTGGCTGGGGCGCTCGGAAGGGACCATTGCAGCGGCAGGCGGGCAAAAAAAACGGGGCGCCTAGCCCCGCTGTTATAGGTCTTGGCCAGTACGGCTCAGGCGTCGAAGGTGTTCTTACCGCTGAACTTGAGAGCCGAGGGATTGGGGTTGTCGCCGATGCGACGGGGGGTGTGACCCACCATCGAGCGCCCCTCATTCACCTTCTCGGGGAAGACACCATCTTTGGGGTGCAGATATTCGGTGTCACCGCCTGGAAAGATGCGGTAGATCTTGTAATCCTCGATTCTAGGCTTGAACTTGGTGCGCAGTTGGGTGCCCAGGGCCAGGCACTGCTCCTTGCGGGCGAAATACATCACGTTTTCGCCTTCGTTCATCTCAGCCGCACCACCGGTGGGCAGCTCAAAGGCCTGGGCCTTGCTGCTGGTCCAGGTGATCGCGTATTTCTCTTCGGTCTCGGCGGAGTTCAGGAGGCCGCCGGTGCTGCCGATGTACTTCGGGAGTTGACCGCTCAGCGCCGTTGCTGTCATAGCTGTTCCTGGATGGGGAGTCGGCAGACCGTTTCAGGCGGAAACTAGCACCGTGATTTTCATGGTTCCGCCACCCTCTCGGCAGTCTTCACACCCGTCAACAAACCGTCCGATCGCCAGGGCGCCCCAGACCGGCCCGCTCAGCAGACGGGGAAGAAGACCGTGATATCGCTGCCGGAGCGCTCCGCCAGCCGTCCGCCCAGCCGATGGAACAGCCGCTGGGTGGCCTGCCGGCTGAGCTGCAGGCTGCCGGTTTCGGGGTCCCAGCTCAGCACGGGTCCCACCCGTCGATGGTCTTCGGGGCGCTGGGGGCGGGTTCCTTCGCTGCAGATCTGCAACTTGAGCCGATTGCCGGCAGGCTGGAGGCTGAGGCGCACGCGGCTGCCGCCGCTGAGGCCGCGGCTGAAGCGGTCCACCAGGCCGCCCAGCATCGTTTCCAGCCGGCTCGGATCGCTCAGCACCGGTGGCAGCTCGTCGGCCACCTGCAGCTCGAACTGCAGGCCGCGCCGTTCCAGCTGGCGCTGCCACAGAGGTTCCAGCTGGCGCAGCAGCGCACTCAGATCGGTGCGGGCCAGCCGTTCCCGTTCGCCATGGCCGCTCTCGTCGCTCTCGGGCTGGCGCTGCAGCTCAGCGGCATGAAAGATCAGGCCGAAGCGATCGATCTGCTCGTTGCATTCGCCGTCGATCTGTTCGAGGCGCTCGCGCACCACGGCGGAGAGATCGCTGCGGCGCAGCAGCGAGCGGATCAGGGTCCGGATCGTGGCCAGGGGGGTCCGCACCTCATGGGTGAGCGCCTCCAGCAGGGCCAGTTCGCTGCTCACCGCCCGTGGGGTCTCGGCCCGGTTGCCGCCATGCACCAGCGGCTGCAGGGTGAGGCTGGGGGCGATCGTTCCAAGCCGCTCCGCCATCCTCGGCCAGAACTGCAGGGCGACATCTTCGGCATTGGCCAGGGGGCCCAGTTCCCGCAGGGCGCGGCGCAGCTCTGCGGCGGCGCTGGGGCGCTGCTGCTGCAGGCGCCGATCCAGCAGCGACAGGGCGGCCGAAAGGCCGGCTGGATCGAAGCGGGCCACCAGTCGCCGCTCCCGGGGCGGACCATCCAGGCAGAGGGCCACCTGCAGGCGTGGCGTGATCAGCAACAGCAGGGGATCGCTGCCGTCGTCGTCGCTGAGCTGCAGCCGCTCGAACCCGGGAAGTTGTCCAGGCGCTGGCGTGCCCCTTGACCCGGCGCCGCCGGGCAGCAGGGGAGCGACGGAGCCCCGCAGCCGCTCGAGGCTGTCCGGTGCCCACACCCAGCCCTTGAGGTGGAGCAGCAGCTCCGGCTCGTAGAGGGCGGGCAGGGGTGCCGCCAGCCAGAGGCCCCGCAACGGGAGCTGCGGCAGCAGGAAATCCTCCTGAAGGGTGGCCAGGGCCGCCCACCACTGGCGGCGCACACCGTCTTCGTCGCTGTGGCCCGCAGGTACGGCGGCGGACAGGCTCTGGCGTAATGCCGACAATGTCGTGGAGCCGTGCTCCATCACCAGCGCCCGCGGCTGGCACGGGACTGGCGGTTCACCGAGGCGCACAGGCCGAGGGCCATGAAGTTCACCAACATGGCGAATCGCCCGTAACTCAGCCACGGCAGGGGAATGCCGGTGATCGGTCCGAGGCCGATGGTCATGTTGATGTTCACCACCACCTGGAACATCAGCATCGCCCCGACTCCCACCACCACAAGGGATTCGAAATCACTGGTGGCTTTGCCGGCGATCTGCAGCAACCGCCACATGAGCAGGGCAAAGCCCGCCACTACAAGCATGGATCCCAGAAAACCGGTCTCCTCGCCCAGGGCGCTGAAGATGAAATCGGTGTGCTGTTCAGGGATGAAGCGCAGCTTGGTGAGGTTGCCCTGCATCAATCCGGTGCCCCAGAGTCCACCGGAGCCAATGCCCACCTTGCTCTGAAGCAGGTGATAGCCGCCGCCGAGAGGATCCTTGGACGGGTCGAGGAACATCACCAACCGATCCTGTTGGTGGGGCTTGAGGCCGTGGCTCCACAGCCATGGGGTGGCAACGGCAAACAGGCCCTGCACGGCCAGCACCACCGTGAGGGCCAGCCGCTTCCAGGGCAGGGAGCGCCAGGCGATCACCCCCATCAGCGGGATCCAGCCGGTCAGGGCCCAGGGCAGGGTGCCCGACAGGATGGCTGTGAACAGAGGGGAGAGCAGCAGCAGCACCCAGGCCAGGGGCATGCCGGCCCAGAACAGCATGGTGAGCAGCACGGCACCGAACACCAGCGAGGTGCCCAGGTCCGGCTGCATGAACACCAGAATCCAGGGCAGGCCGATCACCATCGTCGGGCGCAGCAGATCGACCGGCCGCTCCACCGGGTAGCCCGACAGCACGCCGGCCAGCAGCAGGATCGCCGCCAGCTTGGCGAATTCAGAGGGTTGAACGTAGAAGCCACCGATGTTGATCCAGCTCTGGGCCCCCAGGGCGGAGGTGCCGATCACGCGAACGGCGATCAGGCTGGCCACGGTGAGGCCGTAGATCGGCCACTGCAGGCTTTGCAGGCGCCTCAGCGGAACCCGGGCGAGCAGGAGGGCCAGACCCATTCCCACCGCTGCTGTGATCCAGTGCTGATACCACTCGGCGTAGGCGGCCTGGCGCTGGGTGCTGGCGATCAGAATTCCCGACACCAGGGTCATCGCCAGGGGAATACCCCAGAGGATCAGGTCCACGTCCTGCAGGGGGCGACGGCGCCAGGCCCGCCGCTTCGAGAACAGGCCGCGGCGGCCCGCCGCGCTGGAGCGGGCCAGGGCGCTGACCATGGATCAGGCCGCCGCCGGAGTGAGCGCCATCATCCGATCGGCCAGGGCCATGAAGGCCTGGGCCGTCGCCGATTCAGGGGCGCTGATCACAACAGGCAGGCCGCTGTCACCGCCCTCGCGCACGCTCATTTCCAGGGGCAGTTCCGCCAGCAGGGGCACACCGGCTTCATCGGCGAGGCGCTGGCCGCCACCGCTGCCGAACAGGGCGTAGTGCTTGTCCGGCGCATCGGGGGGGATGAAGGCACTCATGTTCTCCACCACGCCGAGCACGGTCACGCCCATCTGCAGGAACATCGCCAGGCCGCGGCGGGCATCCTGCAGCGACACCTGCTGGGGCGTGGTGACAATCACCACCCCGGCCATCGGCACGGCCTGGGCCAGGCTCAACTGGGCATCTCCGGTGCCGGGGGGCAGGTCCACCACCAGAACGTCGCGTTCGCCCCAGTCGGCCTGATAGAGGAACTGGCGGATGATGCCGTTGAGCATCGGCCCCCGCCAGATCACCGGCTGATTCTCCTGAATCAGCAGGCCCATCGACACCATGCCGATGCCACAGCTCTCGATCGGCACCAGAATCTGGCTGTCGCCGCTGCCGCGCACCTCGGGGGTGCGGTCGGCCACGCCGAGCATGGTGGGGGCGTTAGGGCCGTAGATGTCCGCATCCAGCAGGCCCACCCGCAGGCCTCGGCGGGCCAGGGCGCAGGCCAGGTTCACGGCCACGGTGCTCTTGCCCACGCCCCCCTTGCCGCTGCTGACGGCGATCACCTGGCGCACGCCGGGGATGGACTGCCGCTCAGGCAGCTGGCCCGGCCCATGGCCGGCGCCGCCGATCGGGGCGCCCTGCTGCACCGGCTGGGCCAGTTCGATCTGCACGTCGTCGATCCCGTCGAGGGCCAGCAGGGCGGCACGGGCTTCGGCGACGATCCGCTCCCGCTGACCGTTGGCATACCCCGGCAGCGCCAGCCTGAACACGGCGCGCCGTTCCTGCAGCCGCACCTGCTGGATCCACTCCAGCTCGATCAGGCCGCGGCCGCTGCCGGCATCCTGAAGGGCTTGGAGGGCGGCGTGCGCCTGGTCCGGGGTGGCCATGCCGGCGGGTCACTGGTGGCTGGATCCTAAGGAGGGCGATGGCGGCTGCTGTCCGGCCGGGTCCGTCACCCCTGGTGAACCAGCACACGAACCCGTGACAGACGCTCTCGAAGCCTTGTCTGGGGACCCGGCGGGCTGGAATGGTGAAACCACCTTCCCAGCCCCAGCGGTGCCCACCTTCATGGAGATGCCCCCCGCCGACTCCCGTGCCCGTGCCAAGGCCCTGCTGATGGGGCTGCAGGATTCGATCTGCGCCGGCCTGGAGCAGCTCGATGGCGAGGGCCGCTTTCAGGAAGAGAGCTGGGAGCGGCCCGAAGGCGGCGGTGGCCGCTCGCGGGTGATGAAGAACGGTCGGGTGTTCGAGCAGGGGGGCGTCAACTTCTCCGAGGTGGAGGGTGACCAGCTGCCGCCTTCGATCCTCAGCCAGCGCCCCGAGGCAGCGGGCCAGCGTTGGTTCGCGACCGGCACCTCGATGGTGCTGCATCCGCGTAATCCCTACATCCCCACGGTTCACCTCAACTACCGCTACTTCGAGGCGGGGCCGGTGTGGTGGTTCGGCGGCGGTGCCGACCTCACCCCGTATTACCCCTTCCTGGAGGATGCCCAGCACTTCCATCAGACACTCAAGACCGCCTGCGATTCGGTGAATCCGGCCTACTACACGGTGTTCAAGCCCTGGTGCGACGAGTATTTCTTCCTGCGCCACCGGGCTGAGACCCGCGGCGTCGGCGGCATCTTCTACGACTATCAGGATCCCGGTGGCCTGCTCTATAAGGGCCAGGATCCAGGCGGCCTGGCGGCGGCGGCCGCAACGGCGATCGGTCCGCTCCCCCAGACCTGGGAGCAGCTGTTTTCCCTGGCGAGCGCCTGTGGCAATGCCTTCCTGCCCAGTTACGTGCCGATCGCCGAGAAACGCCACGACACCCCCTACGGCGAGAGGGAGCGCGACTTCCAGCTCTATCGCCGCGGCCGCTACGTGGAATTCAATCTGGTCTTCGACCGGGGCACGATCTTCGGGCTGCAGACCAATGGCCGCACCGAATCGATCCTGATGTCCCTGCCGCCGCTGGTGCGCTGGGAATATGGCTACATGCCTGAGGCGGGCAGCCGCGAGGCGCTGCTCACCGAGGTGTTCACCAGGCCGCAGAACTGGCTCGAGGACTCGACCCTGGTGGAGCGCTGCCAACCCCATCAGGCGGTGGGCTGAACGGGCTCGCCACTCCGGCTCGGAGGGCCTCCACCACCCGGCCGGCGATCGCCTCGATCGTGGCCTGGCGGCGCTGGGGATCCCGCAGGCTGTCCTCCAGCGGACCTTCCAGCTTGCCGATTTCGAGGATGGCGATGCCGCGCCGCGGTGCCCCCAGTCCGCCCCGATAGCCGAGGGGATAGGGGCCGAAGGCCGCGGCCAGGCTTTCATCCACTCGCGAGCGGCTCCAGGGTCTCAGCGGTGGAATCAGCCCGGACCCCACACCATCGGGCCCGTAGGCGTCGTAGTGGATCTCGAGGGCATAGCCGCCCTGGGCCACGTGGTTCCGCCCCACGCTCCAGTTGGTGCGCGGATCATCCGCCTCGGCGATCGTGCGGGCCGGCGGCTCATAGAAGGCGATGTTGAGGCCGCTGCGGCGGCCCAGCTCCACCACCGCCCTGGCGGTGAGCAGGTTCCAGTAGAGCTCGTCCCGCATGCTGGGATCCATCGGTGCGGCGCCGCCCAGATCCACGGCAGCGCCGCTGGTACCGGATCCGTCCATCTCCTGAGAATCGGCATGGCCTGCCAACACCAGGATCGGGATGGAGGGTGTCACGGGGCGGATCCCCTGCCAGTCCTTGGCCAGGCTGGAGCGCGGGCCCGTCAGGGGATCGCTGCCAGGCAGAAGGGGGGTGCGGGCTCCGGCCGCGCTCAGCAGCGGCGCCAGCAGCAGGGCCGTGAGCAGGGAGAGGCGCAGAACCCGCATGGGGGGCAAAGGGGGAGAAGGGAAACCGTGATGGTTCGCGGGGGATGGAGTCTTTGAACGCAGGCTTGAGATCGGCGACCAGATCAGATGGGGGACCAGATCAGATCGGTGAACTGAGCAGGGCGCCGTCGCTGGCCAGCTCCAATTGCGCACCCAGCTCCACTTCCAGGGCGATCAGCTCGTCGCGGTGGGCGCGCAGGCGCAAGGTGCTGCCGCTGGCCGATTCCTCATTGATCAGGCGCAACTCGACGCTCTCGGCCCGCTCGGCTCGGCGCCGGTAGACCAACCCCGCCGCCGGGCCAAGCAGGGCCAGCAACAGTGGCCACCAGCCCAGGACGGGCAGCAACTGGCGCAGCACCAGGCCGAGGCAGGCGGCGCCGATGCCGCCCAGCAGCGACAGCAGCAGCGCCAGGGCGGTGCTGGAGCCCACCTGTCCCTGGAAGCGCAGCAGCCGGAGATCCGGATCGCCGCCAGCCGATTGCCAGCCCCGCGCCGTGAGCCAGTCACTCAGGCCTTGCAACACTTCCACCGGAGGCCGCGGCGAATGCACCTCCACCACGGTGGTGCGGTCTTTGCTGGCGGCCCGCAGGAAGAACACCAGCCCGATGGCCAGCAGCAGGGTGAGCAGAAAGGTGGAACCCAGGGTGGGCATGGCGGGGCAAGGGAGCGTGCCGCCTGGCGGACGCGGTGTGAAGGCTCTCCATTGTGGACGGTGTGGCCAGCCCGTGGATTCCGCCGGGCAGGGCCCTCCATCACCATGGGGGAAGTCGTCTGTCGCTGCCATGGCCCCGGCCCCCGGTTCCGCCCCCGCCCGTTTCGCCGTGTTCGACGGGGATCTCGATGCCGAGTGGCAGGCGCTCTACGCCGGAGCCCGGGCCCTGGCGGTCGATACGGAGGCGATGGGACTGATTCACGGCCGCGACCGGCTCTGCCTGGTGCAGATCTGCGACGACCACGACAACGTCTGCTGCATTCGCCTGGCCCGAGGCCAGGACGCGGCGCCGCGACTCCAGGCCCTGATGGAGAACCCGGCGATCGAAAAGGTGTTCCACTTCGCCCGCTTCGATGTGGCGGCCCTGGCTGAGAACCTCGCCATCGCGGTGGATCCGATCTTCTGCACCAAGGTGGCCAGCCGCCTGGGCCGCACCTATAGCCCCAAGCACGGTCTCAAGGATGTGGTGCAGGAGCTCGTGGGGGTGGAACTCGACAAGCAGGCCCAGAGCTCTGACTGGGGCAGGGTCGAAGACCTGAGTGAGGCCCAGCTGGCCTATGCCGCCGGTGATGTGCGCTATCTGCTGCCTGCGCGCGATCAGCTTGAGACCATGCTGAAGCGGGAAGATCGCTGGGATCTGGCGTTGCGGTGCTTTGCTTGCCTGCCGGTGTTCGCCGAGCTGGATCGCAACCGTTTTCCGCTTCTGTTCGAGCACTCCAGCGGTGGCAACCGATGATCCGCCGGTTCTGCAGCCAGCGTCCGCCTGATCTCAGACGGTTGTCCTGGAAGGCCGTCCACTTCCCGGTTCAGTCTTCATCGAGGAAGTACTCCTCACTGCTCACCGCCCCCAGCAGCGAGGAGAGCAGAGCCTCGTTGTCGACTCCACTGGCGATCACCTCCTCCAGCATCCGTTCGGCCAGCGCCACTTTGGAGGCCACGTCCCGCAGGCCTTCCTGACTGGCCCGCACGTCCACCTTGCGCCGGGCGGAAGCGAGGCTCACTCCCAGCCGGCTGGCCAGCCGGCCGCAGGCGGCGTTGTAGGTACGGTCGGGGATGGCAACCATGGGCAGAGTCTGAGGCTCCGCTCATCATCCGCCGCAGCGGCGGGGTGTCAGGGCCGGTGCTCACGCCAGCAGGTGCTGCGTGATCAGCTCCGCCAGTCGCCGGCTACCGCCGGCGGGGCCCATACGGCGGCGGCCCATGGTTCCCAGCCGCTGCCTCAGCTCCGCGTCGTCCAGCCAGCGCGTCGCTGTGCGGGCCAGTTCAGCGGCGGTATGGCAGGGCAGCACGGCCCCACCCAGCAGGCGGGACTGGCGGCGGGCGAACCCCGGCTTGAACTGTGGCCCGGGGCCCGGCAGGGAGAGGGCCGGCACCCCCAGCCCCACCAGCTGCTCGGTGGCGGTGCCGGCGGTGGCGAGCCCCAGCTCGCACCAGGCTGCCCAGCGGCCGAAGCAGCCCGGACCCACGTGCAGTTCGATGGTGCCGGCCCGCCAGCTGTCCCGCGCGCCGATCGTGCCCTGCTCCGCGCTCAGGCAGGTGCTGCTGAAGCCAGCCCGGCTCAGTAGCGGAGCCAGCTCCGCGCTGGTGGGCTGGTTGCCGCAGGCCAGCAGCAGGTGGAGGGGCCCGTTGACCCGCACCTGCAGCGCGGCCTCGAGCAGACGCTCCAGATTGCCGAGCGCTTCCGGCAGGCGGCTGCCGGGCAGCAGCAAGAGCCGCCGACCGTGGCGCAGGCCGATGGGCACGGCCTCGGTATGGAATCCGTCCATCATCGGGTTGCCCGGGGCGAGGGCGGCAACGCCGTGGTTCCGCAGGCCGCGGGCTGTGAGTCGGTCCCGCACGGCCACCAGACGGCAGGGATCGGCGCGCATCAGCGCCCATTCCCACGGATCCCATTCACTGCCCTTGCAGCGGTGATAGCGGTCATCAAGGCCGGGCCGACCCCAGCCCGGTGGCGGTGGTGTGGCCCAGGTGGCGTCGCTCTTGGGGGTGCCCACGAAGCCGTAGGGGCCGCCACCGCTCCAGGCCAGCAGCAGGGGCAGCAGATCCCCCACCGCCAGTACCGGATGGCCAGCACGGCCCCAGTGCCGCACCCAGCGCCACTGCCGTAGGGAGAGCAGGGGCAGGCCGGCCCGCAGGTCGCGCAGCAGGCCCCGCAGGCTCTGGTTACTGAAGCCACCGCTGGGCAGGCAGCGGCGGGGGCCCACCACCTGCAGCCAGCCGGCGGCCTCGGCCGCCGCGTAGGTCTGGCCGAGGCCCACCAAGGCCATCACCGTCAGCTGGCAGTCCGGTTGCTGCTCCCGCAGGGCCTCAAGGATGCGCAGGGCGATCAGATCCTCGCCGTGGCCGTTGCTCAGGACAAGCAGACGGGAGGGCATGCCATGGCTGATACGATCCGCTGCAGGGAGTTTGCTCCCCGGCCGGCGGCATGGCCAAGTGGTAAGGCAGAGGATTGCAAATCCTTTACCCCCAGTTCGAATCTGGGTGCCGCCTTGATGATCCGAACTCCAGCTGGAGTTCATGGTGGCTGAGCTGAATCTCTGGCTTCCGAGCCGAGTGGCAGCGCGCCTGCGCTCAGGTGAAGATGCCGAACATCACCGAGAGCAGGGCGAATCCGACGGCGCCCACCAGGGCCAGCAGCGATGTGGTGTGCAGCATGACGTCCTCCAATGGACCAATCCTAAAGGAAATCTGTAGGCCCGCCAGTGGTTGTTGCAACCCTTTGCGGGGCCTCGGTCGTCGCCCTCAGTCGTCTCCCTCAGTGGTCGCCCTCAACGCGCCACAGTCCACCGTCTCCGTCATGGGCTTCGCAGCGGAAGTGGTGTCGATCGAGGCGGCACTCCCCCCGGGCCAGGCGGCTGCTGGGCAGCCTTGTCACCAACCCCTGGTCGTCGTAGCTGCGGCTGGCGACCGTGCTCACCTTCACCAGCAGGGGCCATTGGGGGCTGCATCGACCCGCCTGGCACTGCAGGGAGGCACTGCCTGGCTCCAGCAGTCCCACGAAGACCAGTTGCTCACTCGAGAAGCGGGAGCCACCCCCGCGGCCGATGATCTGGATGCTGAGCAGTCCCTCCATCAGTTGATCGAGGCGCAGGCTCTGGCAGCCCCGGCTTTCCTGCGCGGCGTCGGGCTCATCGCCCACCGGCAGGTCATGCCTCCCGTTGAGGTTGCTCTTCGGTAGGACCGCTGCCTTCATCGGGGCTGCCGCAGCATGCGCGGGTGACTCGGCAGGCACTGCAGGGGGCTCCCTGGTCTCTCCCGAGAGCGTGTTGCCATCTCCAGGCTCGTTTGCGGCGCTCTCCTCAAGGCTCGGCAGAGGTGGCGGAGGGTGCGTAGGCCGCGGCCGCTCCAGGGGCTGCTGGCTGTCTGAGTTTTGCCTCCGGCTGGCAGGACGGGCCGCCCCAACGCGCTGGATTGCCCGGGCCGCGCGCTGTGGCGCTGGTCCTTGAGGCGGCGCCGGCCCAGCCTCAAGGACCAGCGCTTGCCACCGGCAGTGGCTCACTGAGGTTTCCCAGCGGCCGAAATCTTCCGGGGGATTGCCAGCTGCCCCTGGGGACACCAGGGCTTCGACTGCTCCGAAGCACATGCAGAGCGCCATGGCTGTAGCCGCTCTCACCAGATTCGGCACGCTGCGCATCGGCATCGTGGCACCGCTGCCCGTTTTGGCGGCATTGCCGAGGCTCAGTAGCCCGAATCGGCCACGCAGATGCCCTGGCAGCTGATGTCGTTGCTGGCGGTGCGGCCACAGTGCTGGCAGAGCACACGATCAGGCTGTGGCTGCACGGCTGGCTCTGCTGGCTTGGTCGCCACAGCAGCGCCGGCTGTGGCTCTGGCCTGAACCGCGCTTGGTTCTGCGGGCAGGGAGGACATCGGGCTGGAGGCAGTGGGGAGCGGCAGCACGATCATGGCGTTTCCGTTCATGGGGTTCGGGGAATGGCGCTGCAGACCACCCAGCCGGGGATCGGCGTCGGTACCTGGGCCTGGGGAAACCGGCTCCTCTGGGGCTACGAGCCCTCCCAGGATCCCCAGCTGGAGGCCACCTTCCGGCAAGCTCTGGCCCGGGGGCTCCATTTCTTTGATACGGCGGATTCCTACGGCACGGGCCGTTTCGATGGCCGCAGCGAGGACCTGCTGGGCCGTTGCTGTGGGGTCCTTTCGCCGCTGGAACGGCAACGGCTCACTGTGGCCACCAAGCTGGCACCCTTCCCCTGGCGCTGGGGGCGGGGGGGATTCCGCCGGGCATTCGCCGCTTCGCGCCGGCGTCTCCAGGGGAAACTGGACCGGGTCCAGCTGCACTGGAGCACGGCCCGGTATGCGCCCTGGCAGGAAGCGCCGCTGCTCGATGGCCTCGCCGACCTGGTGATCGCAGGGGAGGTGGCCGGTCTGGGGTTGTCGAACATGGGGCCGCGGCGCCTGCGGCAGGTGCAGGCCCGCCTGGCTGAACGCGGCATCCCGATCCTCAGCCTGCAGGTGCAGCTCTCCCTGCTGGCTCCTGAGCCGATCGCTCCCGATGGTGTGGCGGCGGTCTGCCGGGAGCTGGGCATCGCCTTGATCGCCTACAGCCCCCTGGCCCTTGGGGTGCTCGGCCAGCCGCCTGGAGAGTTGGCCGACACGTTGTCGGGTCCCCGGGGCGCCCTGCAGCGGCGGCTGTTGCCGGCAGCCCAACCGTTGCTGCAGGCCCTCCAGGAGATCGCTGGCTCCCGTGGGGCCACGCCAGCGGCTGTGGCGCTCAATTGGTGCCGGGCCCATGGCGCCATGCCGATCCCGGGGCTGCGGCGACCGGAGCAGGTCGACGCCGCAGCGGCGGCCCTCTCCTGGACGCTGAGCGAGGCGGAGCGTCAGGGGCTGGATGACCTGGCCCTTGCCAATCGGGTCCGCATGCCTGCCAACCCCTTCCAGAGCGCCTGATTCGATCCTGCTCAGCCGATGGCTTCGGCCGGCTCGGGGGCTGGGGTAAGGACCACCGGCAGCGCGCGCGGGCGTTCCTCGGCTGCCGCCACCACGACCGGACCGTCCAGCCGTCGCAGCAGTGGCGCTGGCGAACCCACGGATACAGGCGCTTCGCTCTGCGTGCTCTCCTCGGAACCGTCTGGCCCACAGGCCGCCAAGGCTTCCTGCAGCAGGGAGTCGAAGGTGGCACCAGGTAACCGGTGGCGTGCCACTTCCAGGAAGGCACGGGCCAGGGATTCGCCGGCGGCAGCCCGCAACGCCGGGTTGCTGCGCCGCAGTTCCTGCTCCTCCTGAATGGCGCCGATGAACCGTTCGGTTACGTCCCGCTTGGTGGATGCCCGGATGCGGGTGTCCTGCTCCGCTTCGCTGAGGGACACCTGACCCTCGAGTTCCTCCAGACGCCGCCGCAGGCTTTCCAGCACCTCCTGCGCCTCCTTGGCCACGTGGGCCAGCTGGCCGTCTGACAGGCGCGGCAGATCGGCCACGTAGACCTTGCCGTGATCACGCAGGGCCAGGAAGGTGGGCCGCAGGCCGCCGCTGCGAGGTCCGGTGAATCCTTCGCGGGGGCGTTGTGGACGGACCGGAGGCCTGGGGCCGGCGGAGCTACGTCGCCGGGTGATGCGTTTGGAGGTATCGAACATGGGCTCAGAAAACGAATGACATGCGACGCGCAGCGTCCGCAGGCCTCGGTGCCGTGTTGCCGGCAGGCGGTGGAGCGGGCGCTGAGGAAGGTTAAGCAGGGCGGATGACCCCACCGGCGCCCTGGCGCCTGGCTTCAGTACGGCAAACCGGCCAGTGGTGCCTCCGCCGGCACCTCGCCCTGTCGCACCTCACCGAGCAGCCAGGCCTGGTGACCCAGCTCGCGGCAGGCCTCAAGCACTGTCTCGCTGGCGGCCTGCGGCACCACAAGGCAGAAACCCACCCCAAGATTGAACGTGTTCCAGAGGTCGGCTTCGGGCACCTCGCCGCTCTGCTGCAGCCAGCGGAACAGGGGCGGTCGCTCCCAGCTGCCGGCCTCGATGGCGGCATGGAGCCCGTTCGGCAGGCTGCGGGGCAGATTCTCCGGCAGGCCTCCGCCAGTGATGTGGGCCATGCCATGCAGCGGCAGACGCCGCTGCCGCAGCCCCTTTACCAGGGCCCCATAGAGACGGGTGGGTTCTAGCAGGGTGTCGATCAGGGGCTCTCCGGTCTGTGGCAGCCGTGTGTCCTGGGTGACATGGTTCATCTCCAGGATGCGGCGCACCAGGCTGAAGCCATTGCTGTGCACACCACTGCTGGCCACCGCCAGGATCCGGTCGCCCGCCTGCACCGCCCTCCCGTCGATCAGCTCGTCTTCCTCCACCACGGCCACGCAGAAGCCGGCCAGGTCGTAGCGGCCGGGGCCGTAGAAGCCGGGCATCTCCGCCGTTTCGCCACCCAGCAAGGCGCAGCCGCTCTGGCGGCAACCGTCGGCGATGCCTTCCACCACGGCCGCCATGGCCTCGGGGCTGAGCTTGCCGGTGGCGATGTAGTCAAGGAAGAAGAGAGGTTCGGCGCCGCTGGTGATCACGTCGTTGACGCACATGGCCACCAGGTCGATGCCGACGGCGTGATGGCGACCGTGGGCCTGGGCCAGCTCCAGCTTGGTGCCTACCCCATCGGTTCCTGATACGAGCAGGGGGCGCTTGAGGCCTTCGGGCAGGCGGCAGAGCCCGCCGAAGCCGCCCAGACCACCCACCACCTCCGGGCGGCGGGTGGATTCAACGCTGCTGCGGATGCGATCAACGAAGGCTCGCCCCGCCACCACATCCACTCCTGCCGTGCGGTAATCCATTCAGGGTGTCTCCAGGCGTCGCTCGTCTTCCACCGATCCTGCCGCTTCTCGCTCCCCGACCCTCGACTTGCCGCCGTCCAGCGATCCGTTACGCACGAATTCGGTGGTCGATTCTCGAATCGGCACAAGTTTTAATCAGGGCAGCTTATCTAAGTGATTGACCTTGCTGATGGGCCGAGGCTGGCGTGGGGCGGGCGAAGCCTGTAGGTGTCAAGAATCTGGGGAATGATGACAGTTCCTGATCGCCAATCGGTTGTCCACGGATAACCAATTGGCTGGTCCAGTGCGGTTAAGTTCTGCTCGTCGTCATTTCCCGATAGGAACTCCGCCGACGGCTTCTGCCTCTACCTCTTCCGCAATTGAGGCTTGAAGTCATCGTCAACTGGTCATCTGATCCTTGGATGTCAGTTGCTTTGGGCGGCGAGTTTCGCCTGTCATGCGAGCAACATTTTCTCTCGGTGTTCTCACCGCCCTGATTTCTGGTGCCGGTTCTGTCTTCCCTGCCATAGCGGAAGTCGGCCGAACAACTCCACTGACCTTGAGCGGTGCCCTGGATGGCCTTTCCATCGACGTGGCTCCAGCCAAGGGGACTTCGGATCTGGCGTTGGCTGCTTCCTCTGCTCCGAGTTCAGCCGTTGCCATTCGTCAGGTTGAAGATTCCTCGGCTCCCGCCAAGCCGTCCTTGATGCAGCAGGCGCCGATCGCCCCTTTGGCATCGGCTTCGGTTCGTCTGCCCGAAGTGGCACAGGTGATCACCGGTCAGGCCAGCTGGTATGGGCCCGGTTTCTTCGGCAACCGCACCGCCAATGGTGAGGTGTTCCGGCCCGGTACCCGTACAGCAGCTCACCGCACTCTCCCCTTTGGCACCAAGGTGCGGGTCACCAATCTCCGCAATGGGAGGTCGTCGGTGGTCCGCATCAACGACCGGGGTCCGTTCCACGGAAACCGTGTGATCGATCTGGCCCATGGTGCCGCTCAGGATCTCGGTCTGGTCTCCAGCGGTGTTGCTCAGGTGAAGCTCGAAGTCCTGCGCTGAGCCCGACCCGGCCTCAGCCCCTGGCCCATCCGTCAACCTGGCGGATGGGCTTTTGCTGTCAATCCTGTGTCTCGCCTGCCCTTTCCCCTGCTCACGTCGCGCACGGAGCTGAGCCGCTGGTGCACCGAGATCCGCGCCTCCGGCCGCCCACTCCATGTGGTGCCCACCATGGGCGCGCTGCATCGGGGCCATCAGGAACTGATCCGTCGGGCGGCTCGGGGGGGGGGCTCCGGTTCACCGGCCGTGCTGGTGAGTGTGTTCGTCAACCCGCTGCAGTTCGGAGCCGGTGAGGATTTCGAGCGCTATCCGCGGGATCTGACAGCCGATGCAGGCCTGGCGGCGGCGGCGGGCGCTGACGCCCTGTTCGCTCCGAATGCGGAGGAGATCTATCCGGGCGGTGAAGCCGCCCTCACCCGCATCCAGCCACCGGCCCAGCTGCAGGCCTCGCTCTGTGGTCGCCAGCGCCCCGGTCACTTCGAGGGTGTGGCCACCGTGGTGGCCCGGTTGCTGGCGCTGGTGCGTCCTGATCGTCTCCTGCTGGGGGAGAAGGACTGGCAGCAGCTGGTGATTCTGCGGCGTGTGGTGGCGGATCTGGCCCTGCCGGTGACCGTGCAGGGCTGCGGCACTGTTCGGGAACCTGATGGGCTGGCCTGCAGCTCCCGCAATCGCTACCTCAGCCCGGTGGAGCGGCAGCGGGCGGCGATGCTCCCTGTTGCCCTGGCCCGGGCGGCGGAGCTTTATCGCTCTGGAGAGCGGCAGGCCGCTCCATTGCTGGAGGCTGTCCGCGCGCAGTTGGAGGCGGTGGGTTTGGCAGTGGAGTATGGGGAGCTGGTGGAGCCCCATGGTCTCCAGCCCCTGCGGCAGGCGAGCCCGTTCTGCCTGTTGGCGGTGGCTGCCCGCTGCGGCTCCAGTCGCCTGATCGATCACACCTTTCTGATGAGCCGTCCCCCGATCGTTGCCATCGATGGCCCCGCCGGTGCCGGAAAGAGCACCGTGACCCGTGCCTTCGCTCAGCGGCTGGGCCTGCTCTATCTCGATACGGGGGCGATGTACCGGGCTCTCACCTGGTGGGTGCAGCGCCAGGGCCTCGATCTGTCCTCTCTCGCTGACCTGGCCCCGCAGTTGCAGCTCCTCGATCTGCAGCTGAGCCTGGCGGAGGACGGCAGCCAGCGGGTCAAGCTCGATGGGCAGGATGTCACCGAGGCGATCCGCTCCCCCGCGGTGACGGCCCTGGTGTCGCAGGTGGCGGCCCAGCCCTGCGTGCGCAACGTGCTCACACGCCAGCAGCAGGCACTGGGCCGCAGGGGAGGTCTGGTGGCGGAAGGCCGCGACATCGGCACCGCCGTGTTTCCCGACGCCGAGCTGAAGGTGTTCCTGACGGCCACCCCTGCGGAACGGGCCCGCCGGCGCGCCCTCGATCTTGAGCAGAGGGGGTTCGCAGTGCCGCCCCTGGCGGAGCTGGAAGCGCAGATCGCCGAACGGGATCATCTCGACTCGACCCGTGCCGTGGCGCCGCTGCTGCAGGCCAAAGATGCTGTCGCCCTGGTCACCGATGGCCTGACGATCGAGGCCGTGATCCAGCGGCTCGTCGACCTGTTCCGCGAGCGGGTGCCGGAGGATGCCTGGCCCGCTCCCGCTGAGCCCCTGCAGGGCTGACCCGAAAGGGGTTCAATCCAGACTGGCGCGCAATGCCTCCAGCAGTCCGCTGCAGGCGTCTTCCAGCAGATCCAGGACCTGCTCGAAGCCTTCCTCGCCCCCGTAGTAGGGATCCGGCACCTCCCGCGCCCTGAAGCGGCGGCAATGGGTGGTGATCGGTTCGATCAGGGCACTACTGGGGGCTGGCCCCCGGGCGTCTTTTCCCTCTGCGCCTTTCCCAATGGATCCTTGCCGTCCTGCGCGGGCCAGGCTCTGCACCGCCCTGAGGTTGTCCTCGTCCATCGTCAGGATGCGATCGAAGCGGTCCAGGTCGGCGCGCTCGATCTGGCGGGCCCGGCTCGGCAGCGCAATGCCGCGCCGGGCCGCGGCGGCCATCATCCTGGGGTCGGCCTGCCGGCCCACGTGCCAGCCGCCGGTGCCGGCCGAATCCACCACGACGGCCTGCTCCAGGCCCTCGCGGGCCAGCAGATGCAGAAACACCCCCTCCGCAGCGGGCGAGCGGCAGATATTGCCGAGGCAGACGAACAGCAGACGCGGTTCAGCCATGTTGCCCCTCCAGGCGTTGCAGGGCCTGCTCCGCCCGCAGTCGCACGACGGGCGTGGCCTCGGGAGGGCTCTGCCAGAGACCCTCCAGCGCCTGGTGCAGCCGTTGCCGGAACTCTGAGGCGGGGCTCAGCTGGGCGGCCAGGGATTCCAGGCCCACCACCACGGCGTAGCGAACCACCCATTCGCCATCGCCGCAGCTCGCCTCCAGGGCCCGCAGGCAACGCTCGATGAGGGCGGCACGGGGGGCTTCCGCCAGCTCCTGCATCTGCAGCTGACCGAGCCCCCGGGCGGCAGCACGGCGCACGCTCGGTCCGATGTCCTGGGCCAGGGCGTCTTCGAGCACCTCCAGGCCCCGCACGTCGCCGATGCCGGCCAGGGCACGCACGGCCCAGGCGCGAGCGCCGTAGTTGTAGCCATCCAGGTTGTCGAGGATCGGCTCCACGGCCTGGGGGCCCAGGGCGATCAGGCCATCCACCGCGGCCACGGCGGCGCCTGGATTGTTGAAGCCGAGCACATCCACCAGGCAGGCGGCGGCGGCCGGGTGGGTGGCGGCGGCGAGGGACTGGGTGGCCTGCAGCAACTCCAGCGCGGTGCTGGCCTGCTGCACCCGCTCGATCAGCTCCTGCGTGAGCTGGAGATCGGTGGTTTCGCCCGTCGTTGAAGGGGAGATCGTCATCGGTTCAGGCTCTCAGAGCAGGGCATCCATCGCCTCCAGCACCGCCGCAATCTCAGAATCGACCTGGGTCGGGGGATCGTCACCCTGCTCCACCAGGCCCCGCAAGGCAATCAGCTTGAGGCTGTTCTCCGCCAGGGTGGTGGCAATGGGCTGCAGGGCAGGCCGCCAGCCCGCCGCTCCCAGATCCATCAGGGCGGCGCGGCGCACCTGCAGCTGGGGATGCTGCAGCAGCACGACCAGCTGCTCCCCCCAGTGGGCCTCGCCGGTGAGCTGCAGCAGGGCGCGGCAGGCCGCGCTGCGGATCAGCGGCCGTTCGTGCTCCACGAAGGGACGGATTACCGCCAGAACCTCGTCGCTGGCCACACCGATGTCACCCAGGGCCTCCAGCAGGGCCTCGCAGGGTTCCACCAAGCGGGGGCTGTTGCTCTGCTGGGCGCCGGCCCCCGCCGGTCCACTGGCCAGGCGTCGCCGCAGGGGCTCGACGGCAACAGCGGCCCTGAGGTCACCGAGGGCTCGTGCCGCCGCCTCCCGCAGACCGTCATCGGGGTCGTCCAGGGTCTCCAGCAGGTCGCCGATGGCTGGGGCGGCGGCCGGACCGAGCTTGCCCAGGGCCCGGGCGGCGTTCCGTGCCACCGCGTTCTCCTCCACGCCGGCTCCCGGGTCGCGGGGGCGCCGCTGTTGCAGGGCGAACTGCAGCAATGGCACGGTGTCGGGATGGCTGCTGCGCGCCCGCCCCAGCCACCAGGCGGCGTAGTACTGGGCCGAGGGATCGTCGCTGCACCGGAGGCGCCGCAGCGCTTCCGCCTCGTCGATCGGATCGCCCTCCGCCGGGATGGCCTGGGAATCGCCGCTGCCGCTCATGGCCCGCAGACTGCTGGTCAGATGTTGCCGATGCTGACAGCCGCAGCCTCCTGGCGAAGGGCCTGCGCAACAAAAAAGCCCCCCGAGAGGGGGGCTTGGGATCAGGGAGCGAACGAACCCGCAGGGAACGCAGGCTCGGATCGGGATCAGACGAGGGCCGAGATGGCGTAGTCGATGTAGTTGTTGGCGATGACGCCGGCGTCGCCGGAGACGCCGTGGTTGGCCTTGATGTAGTTCAGGGCTTCGACGTACCAGGAGGGGGACAGTTCGAAGGTGCGGTTGATCTCGTCGAGACCAGCGACCAGGTACTCGTCCATGGGGCCGGTGCCACCAGCCACGAGGCAGTAGGTGACCATGCGGAGGTAGTAGCCGATGTCACGGGCGCACTTGGCCTTGCCACGGGCGTCGGAGGCGTAGTTGGCCCCCTGCATCTGGGTGGTGTAGGGGAACTTGTTGTAGACGGCCTGGGCGGCGCCGTTCACGAGCTCATCAGCTTTGGCGGTGAGCACCTTGGCGGCCTCGAGGGCGTTCTTGGCGCGCTCGAAACGACCGAAAGCGGCGTTGAGCTCGGTGTTGGAGAGGAAGCGGCCCTGGGAATCGGCGGCTGCGACGGCCTCGGTGAGGGGGGTCTTCATTGGTTGAAGGAGAAGTTGAAGGTGAACCTGTTAGAGACCGATCAGGCGACAGCGGCAGCTGCGCGATCGAAGTAGGTGCCGATTTCGGACATCAGGGCGGAGCAATCGCCGGGGGTGATGCCATTGCGGTCGTTGGCGATCGCGAGGGCGGCGTCCTTCATCTTGCGGATGCCTTCAGCCACGGAAGCGCCGGGGACGCCGAGGGCGAGGTAGGTTTCGCGCAGGCCGTTGAGGCAGCGATCTTCCAGAACGGAAGCGTCACCGGTGAAGGTTGCGTAGGTGATGTAGCGGAGAACGATCTCCATGTCGCGGAGGCAGGCAGCCATGCGACGGTGGATGTAGGCGTTGCCGCCGGGGGCGATCAGTGCGGGCTGCTGAGCGAAGAGCTCGCGGCCGGCGTTGGTGACGATCTTGGAAGCGTTGGAGGTGATGCGGTTCACGGCATCCATACGCTTGTTGCTCTCAGCCACCATGGCGGCGAGGGCATCGATTTGACCAGCGTTCAGGAATTCGCCGCGGGCATCGGCCTGGACGACCACCTTGGCAAACACGTCACACTCTGCGGAGAACGTTCTTGTCATGGGAGTCGTGATTGAGTATCAAGGGGGCTGGTCGCGCTGTGAAGACAGGCAATCCTTTGCAAAGAAAGAGGCCCTTACTTGTTGCGCCCATTAAGTTGACGACGTGCTTTACCGGCACGACTGACCTCCTGATCGCCAACCATGACCATTGCCCTTGCCTCCCAGCTGCGTGAAGGCACCAAGAAAGCCCACACCATGGCCGAAAACACCGGCTTCGTGAGCTGCTTTCTCAAGGGCGTGGTGGACAAGGCCAGCTACCGCACCCTGGTGGCCGACCTCTACTTCGTGTATGACGCGATGGAGCAGGAAATCGGCAAGCTGCGAGCCGCCGGCCATCCGGTGGTGGGCCCGGTGGGCTTCCCTGAACTGAACCGGCGCGAGAGCCTGGAGCAGGACCTGGCCTTTTACTTCGGCGAAGGCTGGCGCAACAGCGTCAAGGCCACCCCGGCCGCCCAGGAGTATGTCGCTCGCATTCATCAGATCGCCCAGGAGTCGCCCGAACTGCTGGTGGGCCACCACTACACCCGCTACATCGGCGACCTCTCCGGCGGCCAGATCCTCAAGGCCATCGCCCAGAAGGCGATGAACCTCGGCGAGCACGACGGCCTGCGCTTCTACGCGTTCGACGCCATTCCCGACGAAAAGGGCTTCAAGGCCAACTACCGCGCCACCCTTGACGCCCTGCCGATCGATCAGGCCACGGCCGATCGGATCGTGGCGGAGGCCAACCACGCCTTCCACCTGAACATGACGATGTTCCAGGAACTGGAGGGCAACCTGATTGCTGCCATCGGCAAGGTGCTGTTCGGCTTCCTCACCCGCCGCCAGCGCAGCGGCAGCACCGAGGCAGTGGTGGCCTGAGGGCGGGTGGGTCAGACACTGCTGATGCCGGTGAGCGCCAGCGGCACCGGCAGGCCTGCTTGCGCTGTCACGTCAAACCCAGCAGTATCGGAGCCGCGCGTACTGCGGTCTCGGCTGCGCATCGGGAAACCTGAGGCTCGGGTTAGCCCTTAGCTCCCGTACTCAACATCGCCAGGGCTATCCAGAGCACGAGTCCGGTCAGCACGAAGCCACCAGTCGCCACAAAATACCGCCAAGCGTTCTGCACAGCCGGGGTGGGCTGGTTGACCAGCCAAGCCGGACGCGGCCAGCCTGCCCAGCTGCCACTGCCGACCCCGGGAGCGCGAACGGCCATGGTGTCACGCCAGTAGGCGTCGTAGCGGGGGGCTTGCTGGTTGAAGGGGATTGTGCCCACCGACTGGCCGGCCAGCACCCGGGCGCGTTGGTAGGGCACAAGGTCTTCCCCGAAGGTTTCCAGATATTCCGTTGAATCGATCAGGGCATCGATGAAGGCCGGCAGCCCTTGCTCCGCGATCACGATCGACCAGGCGATGCGTTCCTGCTGGCCGTGTACCGGCCGGCCCAGCACCCGGCCAACCACCTGTTCCACCACGCGGTAATTGCTATTGCAGCGGTAGAAGTCGTTGCGGAATTTCTCCGAGCGCAGCAGCTGGCGCACGAACTCGCGGGTGCTGATCTGGCCGGAGCGCAGCTGCGACTCGAGCATCGCATCGCGGTCGCGCTTGAAGGCGTGGAAGTACACCTGGCGATAGGCCTGCTCGATCAGGGCATCGGCGGCAGCTCCATCAAGCTGACTGGCCTGCCGACCAATCTGGCGAGAGGTCTCTTCGCTGGCTGCCAGAAAGTTGCTGACCCTGGCGTTGCTGGTGAGAGGTTTGGTGGCCAGAACAGGCAGGGTCATTGAGCAGACAGGAAGCAAACGAAAGAAAGTATTGACTGCTGCGATGGGCTCAGGCTTGGGGCAAGTAAAAACCATAAAGAACTTAATCTTCCGTACCAGCTCGCGATTGATTGGGGGCTGAGGCGGGCACCGTGCTGGTGTCCCCTCCAGGACCAGCTTCCTGCAGGGCTGTTGCAGGTCAGGCAGGCGATCCACAACTGCGCAGAGGCCGTGGGCCATTGCGGGGCTCCCATGGCGTCAGTCGAGAATGCGATCGACGCTCACCAACCTCGTGACAAGCCCGGCGGCCGGTGCATCGATGCCGCCGGGCTTGAAGGTTGCCTGAAAAAACCATTGGCGCCCGTCCTGACTGCGCCGCTCGACCCTGAAGTCGCTGAGCCCCAGCGGCCCCAGTGCCAGGCTGAGAGCATCTCCACTGCAGCCGGGCACGTTGACCTGCATGGCCTCCAGGCCTGCGGCAGCAACGCGATAGGTGGGCATGAAAGCACCGCATCGGTGATCAACCCTCCCATGGGAGGGCCTTTTCAGCCTGTCCTGGCAAGACGGTATTCATCAGCACACCGGCAGCGGCCTGGATTCCTATGCTTTACAAATATTCACTTGTTGAGTTGCCCGCTGTGACAACTTCCCCAGATTTGGCCTCCCTCTACCAGCTGCTGGCCAAGCAGGAGAGACCCGTCCTGCCCTCGGGCGAACGGCGTGCCATCCTCGGCTGCGGCTATGTGGGCGAGGAGGTTGCCAGGGCTTGGAAGCAGGAGGGTCACGCGCTGTGGGCTACCACCACCCGGCGTGAGCGCCTCGGCGAGTTGGCCGAGCTTGTGGAAACCCCGCTGATCTTTGACTCGACGGACCCCAGCACCAACCTTGACTTCACCGCTGATCTGGATGGCATTCTGGTTTCCTTCGCGCCCTCGAAGGGTTCCGAGGTTGATCTGGGCCAATACCGGAAAACCTTTCTCGGTGGTTTGCAACGACTCGTCGAGACGCTGGATCGACGCCCCCGCAACACACCTCTGCAGATCGTCCATCTGAGCAGCTGCGGCGTGTACGGCAACCGCCATGGTGCCCTCACCAACGAAACGGCCCCGATAAGCGATATGCATCCTGTCAATCAGGTTCTGCTCCAAGCAGAAGAGATGATGGGATCCATCCGCTCTGACAAAATCAAGGTCTGCGTGCTTCGTCTGGGAGGCATCTACGGCCCAGGGCGTGACATCCCATCCATGCTGTTATCAGCGGCTGGTGGATTGGTGCAACGCAACGGCCAGAATGTTCCGTGCTGGATTCACCGCGATGACATTGTCCGGGGTGTTTGCTTCGCATTCGATCAAGGCCTGGATGAGACCTATAATCTTGTTAACGATACACAACTGAGTGGCCAAGAGCTTACAGATCGCCTCTGCGAGAGAGCTGGCTTGCCTTTGGCCAAGTGGTTGACAATTGACACGACTGATCGAATTCTCAATGCGCGCGTTAGCAACGAAAAGCTGAAGCAAATTGGCTTCACCTTCGGTTATCCGTGTATGGTTGGTTGATATCGACGCTCTACCCAGCGACTCAGTTTATAATTTGCATCGTAAGCGATGATGAGATGGGCAAAACTCTTTGGATTTAGCAAGCAGCCAAATTGGAGATTGAATTCACCCTTTGGCATTTCATCGGGAAGGCTGCAAATCAAATTATCTGCAAACATGCCATTCACATCCTGTGAGCAAAAGGTGTTTGCATCGAATTCAGGTGCCCCTTTGGTTGATACAAATGCTCCATGCTGCACGCCCGGTCTCAGCTCCTGCTCGATCCCACGCCATCCTGCGACAGCCGACAATAAGGCGTCTACAGACTGCATCTGTTCACGGTCGGGATCGGGTCTTGCCCGTTGACAGCGAAACGGGGTGGCTGCGATTGAATCCAGGATCATCCGGCCGTCACATTGGCGCTGATAGAGGGCAACAAGCATCGATCGGGAGCGGCCATTGAAAAAATTCACTTCATGGCCCGCTCGCGTTGTGCTCTCGCCAACCTCAAGGCTTGACTGACCTGCGGTCTCCGGGAAATGCCAGCAGTGATGGCCGAGGTTGTAGTGGTGTCGATCCAGGGGGAATCGGCGTTCTCCACCCGGGGCAAATCGAAGACCTGTTCCATGCCACTCTCCTGTATCAGCATCAGAAAACCGAATGGCGTACCGCGATTCTGTAGGGCTGCACATGCCGCGGTTCAGATCCATGCCGTTGGCGTTTCTGTCGTACCACGTCGTCGTCCCCAGCCAGTCGCCATCGAAGCTGGCTCGCATTAACTCCCACTGCCGATCAGAACCTGATCTAGCCTGTTTGGATAAGCCCTCCTCGGTCATGAGATCATCCTTGATTTTTGACTGTTCTATTTTGGCAGGCTGGTGATCGCCTCAGATGAATGCTTGCCCTTCAACTCCTGCAGATGCAAAATGATTCCCTCTGGCAGTGGGCAGTGATTGTCGTCATCTCTGCTGCAACACCATGTCTGCTTTTCCGCGGCTGGTCCCATTCCATTGAGATCTCCCTGTTGACCCCAGATCCGGTCATACCATGAAGGGATAGCTGGATCGGTAGGCCATGTCCAAGGTGTGCGGCAAGGTCGGCGTGCTGTTGCTGAACCTCGGCGGTCCTGAGCGGATTCAGGACGTCGGCCCCTTCCTCTACAACCTGTTCGCCGATCCGGAGATCATCCGGCTGCCCAATCCGGCGTTACAGAAGCCGCTGGCCTGGCTGATCAGCAGCCTGCGGGCCGGTAAGTCGCAGGCGGCCTATCGCTCGATCGGCGGCGGCTCACCCCTGCGCCGCATCACCGAGCAACAGGCCCGCGAACTGCAGAGCAGCCTGCGGCAACGGGGCATCGAAGCCTCCAGCTACGTGGCGATGCGGTACTGGCATCCCTTCACCGAGTCGGCCGTGGCCGACATCAAGGCCGACGGCATCGATGAAGTGGTGGTGCTGCCGCTCTACCCCCACTTCTCGATCAGCACCAGCGGCTCCAGCTTCCGCGAGCTGCAGCGCCTGCGCCAGGCCGATCCTGCCTTCGCCCGTCTGCCCATCCGCTGCATCCGCAGCTACTTCGACGATCCGGGCTACATCGGCGCCATGGCCGAACTGATCGCCCGTGAAATCCGCGCCTGCCCCGATCCGGCCAGCGCCCACGTGTTCTTCAGCGCCCACGGCGTGCCCAAGAGCTATGTGGAGGAGGCGGGCGACCCGTACCAGCAGGAGATCCAGGCCTGCGCAGGGCTGATCATGCAGCGGCTGGAGCGGGACCTGGGCCACACCAACCCCTTCACCCTGGCCTACCAGAGTCGTGTCGGTCCGGTGGAGTGGCTCAAGCCCTACACCGATGACGCCCTGCATGAACTGGGGGAATCGGGGGTGAAGGACCTGGTGGTGGTGCCGATCAGTTTCGTGAGCGAGCACATCGAAACGCTCGAAGAGATCGACATCGAGTACCGCGAGATCGCCACCGAAGCAGGCATCACCAACTTCCGGCGCGTGCCGGCGCTGGACACCAGCCCCGCCTTCATCGATGGCCTCGCCCACCTGGTGCAACACGCCCTCGAAGGCCCGGAAGTGAACCTGGATCAGGCGGCGGCCCTGCCCACCAAGGTGAAGCTCTATCCCCAGGACAAGTGGGCCTGGGGCTGGAACAACAGCTCGGAGGTTTGGAATGGTCGCTTGGCGATGGTGGGTTTTTCCGCTTTCCTGCTGGAGCTGATCAGCGGACGGGGACCGCTTCATGCGCTCGGCCTGCTTTGATCTCGGACTATGCAGGGTAGTGAAGATCCAAATCAAATAACACCTCGTGGATATAAGCTTCGGTCCACTCGGCACCGTGGAAGCGGCTGAGCATTCCGCGCGCGGGATCCTTCTCTGCGCGATAGTGGGTGTAGCGCCGTTGGCCATCAAGCAGAAACCTTGAGCGCTCTTCTGCTACCGGTTGTGCTTCGCGCACTAGATCGACGTAGAGATTGAGGTACTCAGCAAAAGCATCGAATAGAGTGCTTTTAATGAGTTCATCTGAAGATTCACCCAGTGGCAGGCGAGCCCAGAGGAACGCTGGAGAGAAGTAAGGCTCTGCTTCTGTAGGAATTGGACCACCATGGGGCAAGAGTGGTTTCCAGCGCTCAAAGATGGGCAGCAAACGATTCCAGACAGGCTGTGTGTGAAGTGGATCCCCACGGTCGACCGGTTGCAAATCCAACGCCAGCAGGTGTCCGGAGGGCAGGGTCACCAGATCGGCGCCGAAGAACGGCAGGTCGTACCGGCAGCTGGGGTTGATCACCAGGTTGAGAACGGAAGCCGCTGCTCCAGCTTCCACGCAGGCAGCCCTCACCTGGCGCAATTTCTCGGTTTGACACGCCCAGGTGGCGGTGTGGACTGCTACGGGTTGGGCCTTGGACCCAGTGGCTCCGGCTTGCTCAAGAAATTGTTGGGGTATCGGGTAAGCGATGGGATTGAACTGCTGAAGCACCTTGACCGCATGCTCCAGGAAGGGCTGCCATCGCCAGTTCGAGAAATTGACGGGTTCAAGACTGTTGGAGCGGGAAGAGGTCATGGCTGACGGCTTGCGGGGAACAGGAACTCGTGCAGAAAACGATCAGACCAGGCCTTGCCAAAGTGGCTGGTGAAGAGTCCGTGGGCTGGATCGCGCTCAGCGCTATACACGTCGTAATCCTCCTGCAGGCTTTGAACCTTCTCAGCGGTGATCTGTGAAGTGCGATGGTCGGCTGCAGCGCTGAGTTGCCAGTAGCAGTCAAGAAAGAGTGTAAAAGCACTGGGCAGTGATCCCTGGGCCTGCTCAGCTCCCCCACGGCAAAAAAGCAGCCATGGTGAAAAATACTGATGAGGATCAAAGGAGCGCATCGCCTCGGCACCGTGTAGATCTGGGTAATGAGTGATTAGCTCGCGTAGCCCTTGATAATAACAATCCAGGTAGTCTTGATCTTGGACCAGTGGCTGAAAATCGAGCACGGCAACTAGTTTTCCGCGGGCACCAAACCAGAGAAGATCGATGCCCAGCAAAGGCTGATCATTGGAGAAATCGGGATAAGCCACAGAATTGAGCACCTGCAGGCTGTCACCGGCATCCAATCTGGTCACGCGCCAACGCCGAAATCCTGGCACCTGCCACAGCCAGCTTCGAATCACGCTCTGTTGCTTCTGAGATCGACATTCGGCCAGCCCATCGGGCGGTGGCAGGGGATGGCCCCCCGACGCTTCCAATCTGCTGGTCAGTTCCTGGAGAAAGGGATCAAACATCGTCGAGCGCAGCAGTTCAGCAGTTCAGCAGTTCAGTGGGTCAGGGACACGAGACGGGTGGCCAGGGCCTCGGCACTGGCCCGAACCGCTTGAAGATCCTCAACAGATGGGCAACGCAGCTCCGTGCAATAGGTGGTCATTGACACACCATCGAGGCACTGCACCGAACTCACCCGCATGCGCACCTGATCTGTCACAAACCAGCAGCGCTCCGTGCCCACATTGCTGTCGTAGCGGGTCGTCACCGTCATCACGCCATCAGGGGAAAAAGCGTATTCACTGAGCACCGGCTGTTTCTCCACGTAGCCCTTGTCCCGCACTAGGAATCCCCGGGATGGATCGCCTTCGATCGGGATGTCAATGACTACAGCGGCCTGGTCTTCGGTTCGGGCCAAGGGTTTGAGATTGCTCTCCCACCAGAAGCGAGCTCCTCCAGCGGCCAGGCCTGGGTCAATGTCGAGGGCCTGGCAGATCTGCTCCACGGCAGGATCAAAACAGCTGAAAGGCTCGATCACGAGGTTGGAATCGCCAGATTCGTCGTCCTGATGGTCGAGGTGATGGACAGCTCGACGAGTCAGCCAGACCCCACGACTGGCCTCCAGGAACTCACGCATGGATTGGGCAGGCGCCATGGTTGCAGAGGCAGCAGTGAATGGGAAAGGGCTAGGCCAGCTCAGCGATCTGGAGCTGGAGCTGGGCCAGAACCGACTCGATCCTCTGAAGCTCGGGATGCTGGGACAGGGTGAAGGCCACCTGCTGCTGTGGCATTTTCAGCTTCTGGCCCATGCCCGTGACGTCGCTCACAATCCGATCTCGGAACGCCTCGAGCTGCTCAATGGCCTCCTGCAGCTCCTCCCGGCTCGGAGACGGCTCAGCAATGGCGTCGGCCGCGACCGCATCAAAACTGGCGCTGGACATGGTGGAAGCTCACTGTCATTCCTCAGCTTATTGGCGAGCTGTCCAGCAAACACCAGCCCTCTGAGCACCGGCCGCCAATCCGGAACAAAAAATGAAGAAGGCGGTTTCCTCTGGCAATGGCGCGCGCCATCTCCGCCCACCGCCTCCCAGAAGCACTGCGAGCACTAAGCCAGGGAGTGCCGGCGACCGGGATCACGAAAGTTTGCGTGATGCATCGGATCGGGGAATGGCGAGTGGGGATGGCCGTAGTTTTCCTGGGTGCTCAGGTGAAGAGAGCGGAAATCATCAGTCCCTGGTGGTTCGCGCCATTGGCTTCAGCCGATACTCGACCAAGCATCCTCCCCCTGTCCCGACCCCCATGCTCGACGCCTTTTCTCGCGCTGTCGTCAGCGCTGACGCCAAAACTGCTCCGATCGGTGGCGGTGAGTTGGCCGCTCTCCGTAACTATGTGGCTGAAGGCAACAAGCGTCTCGACGCGGTAAACGCCATCACCAGCAATGCCTCCTGCATCGTGTCCGATGCTGTGACCGGCATGATCTGCGAAAACACCGGCCTGATCCAGGCTGGCGGCAACTGCTACCCGAACCGCCGCATGGCTGCCTGCCTGCGTGATGGCGAGATTGTGCTGCGCTACATCAGCTATGCCCTGCTGGCCGGCGATGCCTCCGTGCTGGATGACCGCTGCCTGAACGGCCTGAAGGAAACCTACATCGCCCTCGGCGTGCCCCTGCAATCGGCTGGTCGCGCTGTGGCCATCATGAAGGCTTCTTCTACGGCTCATATCAACGAGACCAACACCAGCGGCACCAATCCTGTTGAGACCCGTTTCCGCAAGATGGAAACCGTGAAGGGTGATTGCTCCGCCTTGGTTGCTGAAGCAGCCTCCTACTTTGATCGCGTGATCGGCGCGCTGAGCTGAACAAATTAAGGGATCAATCCTGATCTTTAACAACTCCACCCTTTTCTGTTGAGACCCACGATGAAATCTGTTGCAACCACTGTGGTGACCGCCGCTGATGCTGCCGGTCGCTTCCCCTCTCAGAATGACCTTGAGGCCGTTCAGGGCAATATCCAGCGTGCTGCTGCACGCCTGGAAGCTGCGGAAAAGCTTGCCGAAGGCCTGGACAAAGTGACCAAAGAAGCAGGTGATGCTTGCTTCAGCAAGTATCCTTACCTCAAGCAAGCCGGCGAGGCTGGTGAGAATCAGACCAAGGTGGACAAGTGCTACCGCGATATCGCGCATTACCTGCGCCTGATCAACTACTGCCTCGTGGTCGGCGGAACCGGCCCCCTGGACGAGTGGGGCATCGCAGGCGCCCGCGAGGTCTATCGCACCCTGCGTCTGCCGACGGCTGCCTACGTGGAAGCGCTGACCTTCACCCGCGACCGCGCATGCTCCCCTCGTGACATGAGCCCTCAGGCTCTGAACGAGTTCAAGTCCTACCTGGACTACGCCATCAATGCGCTCTCCTGAGCCTCATTCTTGATGCTGCCATCCGGGGGCCGAAAGGCCCCCTTTTTCATGTCTTGTTTCAGGCTTTCCATCGGCGGGTCGTGGCGGCCTAGGTTCCCCTTCCCAGCCTCAAAACAGCGACTGCTTCGATGCCACACCCCCCCGATCTCGATCAACTGTTTGCAGATCTTGCCCATCCCAACCCCTACATTCAAACGCGCGCCTTCACGGCCATGGTCGAACATTGGCCAGACGAAGCAATCCCGCGTTTGATCGCGCTCCTGGATCAGCCGGATGTGTCTCTGCGTCGAGCTTCTGTTCGGGGGCTTGGGGCCTTCGGTGCGCGCTCGATGCAGCCGATTGCAGAGTGCTTCAGCACTAGTAGCGATGACACGGTGAGGGCAAGTTGCATTAAAGCCTATGCCCAGTTGGCTTCCAACTACGTAGGTCAAGCGTTTACTGAGCAGGCCATGGCGGTTTTGCGTGAAGCCCTTGATGATCGCTCACCTGTGGTTGCGGTCGCAGCCGTCATGGCGTTAGGTCAGGTGGGTCGCCAAGCGGTGCCTCTCTTGCTGCAGGTGAGTCGCGGTAACAATCCAGCTCAAGGAGTTGCAGCGGTCAATGCGTTGGCACAGATCGATCATCCTGATATTGAGCCAGTCTTACAGCAGCTGCTTGATGACCCGGCAACTGATGATTACGTGCGGGAGACTGTGAGCTCGGCCCTGATCAGGATCGAGGATCTAAACGCCCGTCAATACGGTAGCTGACTTGGCTTGAGGATCAAGATCAGATCCTTTCGAGCTGGCTGATGGAAACTCGTAACACGGCCGTCACATCTGGTTCGTGCTCGCACTGGAGGTGCTCGCGCAGGGCTGGTAACGCGTCGCTTGCTTGAAGCTTCATCAGTGAAAGAGCTGCGTTCTTGCGCACCTGGCCCGCTTCGTCATTGAGGAGCGGGATGAGGTGTGGTGTTGCCCAACAAGAATCATGCAGCTTGCCGAGCAAGGTGGTTGCCTCGGCCCGCACATCGACATGCTGATCGCTTAGTGCACGAATCAGGAGATCTCTTGCGGCTTCATCCCCCTGAGCTTGGATTTGATCGCCTAGTGCAGCAATTGCAGCAGCTCTGATCTCCGCATGCTCGGAGCCTGCGGCCTCGCGCAATGCTTCAGGGGCCCGCGCGCCAACAAAAGCAAGCCCCCAACTGGCCAAGCCCAGCTGCATAGAACTGCTCTTGGGGTTGATCAGGACACCCAGGAGTGCATCAACGGCTTCCGCGCCCAGTGCAGCCATCGCTCCCACGGCAGACCCCTGAACCACTGGGTCAGGGTCATGCAGGAGGGCCTTCAGCAGGACTGGCAAAGCCTGTGGATCTTCGATCAGGGTGAGGGTCTTGGCGGCGGCACGCCGCACCGTGACGTTGTCGTGGCCTTCAAGGGCCTTGCAAAGGGCTGGCACGGCTGCTTGGCCAACGACCCCGAGGCTTTCAGCGAAGGTGAGTCGCATCAGACCACGCCGGTCGCCCAGGCCCGCCACCATTCTTTCGATGCTGCTGCTGTTGGCACCAGGCACCTGTCCACACCGGAGCTGGTGCTTGAGCTCCTCCGCCAGTTGGCTGGCTTCCTCTTCGCTCAGTTGGAGGGGTTGCCCGCTGATCGGCGAGCATTGGCTGTCATTCACGGCTGCTGGCTAGCGGGTGGAAGCATTATCAAGTTGCATTGGCGGCCGCCTAGGGTCGTTGTAACACACGGCATCCGGCATGACCTGCTTCGTTCTGTCCCATAACCTCCAGGTACAAGAGCCGGGCGTACCACCCTTCAACGCGGTGGACCTTGCAGCAGGGTTGAAGGCGCACGCTTCAGCGATTGTTTCGGCAGAGCCGTTGGATCATCCCCATTGGCTCGTTCGCATCGAATCGGAGCTGGCACCTACGGATCTGGCCCTTGACTTGATCCAGGCATGGCGGGGGTTTCGGCGGGCCTGCGGCCATACCGATGGGCATCAGTTGCTGGCCCTTGGCGGGCGCAAGGACAGTCCAAGCTCAGCTGGTTCTCCCCTGACGCTGGGGGCCTGGGGTGTGGATGTGGTGGAAACGATGGACGGCCCAACCTTTTTGCGCGCTATCGGCTGGGAGGCTATGAAGCAGGGTCGTCCTGCCGATGGCGTTTTCGCGATGCAAGGATGATTAGGAGCCGCGCGACCGACGCTGCCTCCTTCCAGCAACCCGAGGCTGTTTCTCCGTTGACACCGCTGCAGGGGGGGTCTGGGCTGGAGGGGTTTGAGTGCTTGTGGCCCCCTGCACGGAAACATCCTGCACCCCTGCTCCTTGGTGATTGATGAGATCCAGTGTGCGGCTGAGTAGTTCGTAAGGAACGCACAACTGTTGTGGTGAATTCAGTCTTGCACCCTTGCCAAGGCTCAATTTGATCACAAAGGAGTTGGTCAGAAAAGGCCCCATGTTGGCAGGAACAACGCTGGCCCATGGTGCACCAACAACAAGCAGACCGCCAATATGTGGAAAGTTCTTAACGAACGGCTTGCTTGGGCCTCCTGGCCTGCAATGGTGCTAGGTGTGAATCTAGAGCCACCCCTGCAGCGCCATCCGTGAGCCGTTTCGACAACATTCATCTTGGCCTCACCCAGCAGGAGGCTCTTCGGATTTTAGAACAGCCCCTTGAGGCACTTGAATCGGCCAGCGATTACTACATGGCGGCCTCTCACCTGATCAATTTTCCTGGAGACTCCACCGAGAAAGCCCTCCTGCAACTTCTTGCTGTTGATTCCGTAGAGCAGCCCATCCGTTTAGCCCAGCGTAAGGCGGTCGAGGTGCTTGGTCGTCTGAATGCACAACAAGCAATATCGGCTATCGGTTGTTGCCTCAAGAGTGACGATCCTTACCTCGTTGAAAATAGTGCCTGGGCTCTTCAGGAATTGGGTTGTATGGATTCAATGTTGCATCAGGTGATGATCGATTGCCTGGCTGATCCTGCCCAGAATCGTCGGGTTTTGATCCAGAGCCTGGCTGGATTGAAGGTTCGCTCTGCCTTGGCAGCGATTCAAAGCCTCCAGAACGATTCCAATCCTGGTGTGCGCGGGGCAGCTCTCTGTGCCATTGCCTTGCTATCAGATCAGCGTGATCAGCTACTGGCCCTTGAAGACCATCTCACTCTGCCGAATCAGATGGATCGCCAGTCTGCTATCCAGGATGTGATCAATGCTGGTGCTATTAATCTTCTCGCGAGTGTCCTCCAGGCACCGGTTTCCCCCGTATTTCGGATGCGTGCTTTCAAGGCTCTCTGGCCGGAGGGCGCAATGGAATGCGAGGGGATGGTATTGACGGATGCACTTGATGCTCTGATGCGTGATGATCCAAGCGCTTTGGTGTTGGTGCATCGCTATGACGATGAGCCTGACAATGCATTCCTGATTCAGGAGTTTTTTGGAACTGACTTCAGCCGTTGCTATCTGGCACTTCAGACACTGCGGCAAGGACCAACTGAGGCTCTCTGGCCGCTGTTGCGGCGAGGCTGGCTCGAGGATGCGCATAATGATTATGGTGCGCATTACTTTTTTATTCGACTTTTTGGTTCCCATAAACGATGGCCCATGGAAGCCATGGCGATGATTACAGAGTGGCTCGTCGAGGCGGTTGACAACCAAAGGCCGCAATTCGTCAAATCAAAAGCTGCAGCACTATTGGCTCTGGCCTCATTAGATCCCCTGCTGTGTAAGCGGCATCTCAGCCGCTGGCAAGATGTCGAACGCACACCCTGGTGGGAATGCCGCTATGCGGCAGCAATGGCTCAAGAATTGATCGATTCTGGCGAAGACCATGAAGTGATCAATAGCAAAGAAACCCATCCTTACGTGCAGGCTCGTCTCCAGTTGTTGCGACCCATCAGCGGTTAATTTCCGAAAAACGGGTGCTCCTGCCTCCACGGCTGGCCCAGTACTGGACAAGTTCTTCTCCGCCAGGTCTTGGTATAGAAGCCACAGCCCTCAACACTTTGAATGATCGGTTGGGGCCCATTGGCCAATTTCCCACGGCGCGCACTTCCCTCACGTGCCCACCACAATCCAGCATGCACTGCTCGAATCGTTCCACGTGCGATTGATCAACAGTTTCAAAGATGAAGTCTGTGCCTAGGCAGATTAAATGCTGCGATCGGATCCACGCCTTCAGCAACTTATGAGCATCATTTGTGCGCATCATAGCGTATCTTCGCGGCTCATCCTGTTATGTTTGCAGCCAGCTATCGTCTAACTGGTCTGCAAAGGATTGAATTCTTGAAAAATGTAGCATCCCATGCTCTGAACCCCAGATCGGGGCGTCAGTGAGGGGGTCAAAGCCACGATCTCGACTGCTCCAACGCTCCTGATTGAGCTGCACTTCGCTGACGAGATAGGTGAGTTTCCCATCGCGGGGAATCAAACACTTTTGACCCGGCTCAAGTTCACCAAGGTAGGATCCAGGATCAACGCATCGAAAATGCATGGCGCAGCCGCATCGCTCGATGAGGGCATTGGCATCGATCGTTTGGAGAAGTTCAGGATGCAGACCAGCTCCGGCGGTCCGTTCCGGCTGCTCAAGCCCAAAATTCTGAACGATGTGAATATCATCACATCGGCTCAGGCGATGAACTCCTTGTCGGTATGGGCGCCACGGATCATGGTCGTAGCTCTGTTCAGAATAAATGCCCGGTGCACGGAGCACCTCCCAGGGGAGGGGCATAAAGAAGATATTAATGCGCGCGAACTTTGAAGGATCTAGCTGGGCCTGATCAAGGTTGCTATAATGGCCGCAAAGAGTCTTGGCAAAGAGTAGAGAGGAATCCACGACTAGAACAGCTCTTACTTTAGAGACTAAGTCGGCGGACTTCTGACGAAAACGAAGTCTGTAGAACACCAGAGCCTGCCGAGGTTCTTAGCACCGAGGAACGACAGCGTACATGTTCTGATACGAACCAGATTCTCTCCTCTGCAATGGATTGCCCGTAGCGCGTTGTGAGTGTGAACGTGCCATCGGAAAGAAAGCAATATTTACCGATAGCTTGCTCAGGTTCTGCATACCCTACACTGCGAAGCAGAAGTCCTTCTTCTGCATTTGTAGGAAATGGCACCAACACACATGATCCCTGACTGACGAGCGATGGATCATCAGGCTCCCAGTCACTCTCCGCACTCCACTCCATAAAAAAAGGTGAACAAGGCTTACCCTTTGGCTCGTCAGCGGTTGCTATCAGATCAGTTACCTTGGGATCATCAAGTGAAAGCTGCTTGATCGTGATACTGCTCAGTACTTCCTCGAACTGCCGAAATGCAAGCGAGTGGCCGCTTCTCATACAGCGCCAGTTCCCTTCGCTCTGCAAGACAAATGTTTCGAGATTCATTCTTTACCTCGATCTCGAAGCATCAGATTCAACGTTCGCCTTTTTGCAGAGCTTGAGAGTTGTGCACCATGTAAACCATGGACTCGACCATTAGGGCCTTTGCAATGGAAACGCCACTCCCTGAATGGCCTGCATGCTTTTCACATGAGCCCTTTTTCTGATTGTATTGGCGCGGCGATAGAGGCATTTGACTTGTCCTGAGCAGAATTCGATGGCGATTGAACTTTGGGAAAACAATCATTCCCGACTATCCAGTCGCCCACTGACGCTACTGGGAAAGGGGGCCTGGATTGACTCCAGGCCCATGGTTGTTAAGTATTTGCAACAGAAAGGATGCGTCCGCCTCGTTTCTGGATGCCTTGAATCGTTGTCGTCAGGGAACTGTAGGGAGCGACCGATGTCTGCACGGAACGGCGACGCAAGCCCACTGGGTTCGCAGTGGTCCAGGTGATGGCGTAACGCTTGCTGTCTCGATTTCCAGGTCCTGGGACCTTGCTGCCAGCAAAGAGTGCAGTGTCGGTGCCAATGCTGCTCAGAAGCACGGACTGATGGCTTCCGTCAAATCCGGCAAAGCCGTTGTCAAGGGCCTTCGAACGGATGTAAGTGGCGTTGCTTTCACCGATTTGGCTTTGGCTGCCGCGCATGTGGGGTACATCATCTAGGCCAAAGGCATTGATGTATTCCACGCTGAAGGTGTAGCTGTTGATTTCAGCTTCATAACCTTCGTTGGCAAGTCGCTGCACATGCTCGCTAACCTCAGCTTGATTGCGGGGTGCGCGACCTAGGAGGTGCTTGAAGTTGAGCTCCACGAAGCGATAGGGCCCATTCTTCTCCAGGAAAAGACGGCGGTAGCTATCTGATAGGGCAAGGGCGGTCACCAGCCCCTGGACGTTGAGATCGCCGTTGATGTAAAGGCTTTCTGCAGTAGCGCTGCGATCTTCCTCCATCAGATGGGCATTGCCGAATACCTGGCGGTAGGCCGCACGGATAATGGCTTGTGCAGACTCTTGACAGAGACTTGCGTCTGCTATGGCGATTGTAGCTGCAGGCATGGGAGGAGACAGATTGAATGTGGTTGTGAACTGGAGTGAGCGAAGTTGTGATCGCCTTGTAGCGATCAAAGCACTTCAGTGATCGAGAGGATCCGACCACCTCGGCGATGGACATAACCGAGCTGGCTGGTCATGTCTTTCCCTGAGACGAGATAGGTCGCATTCGGCGTGCGCTGCCGGCCTCCCGCAGGCTGGGCCTGAACGACAATCCGATAGCGCTTGCCGGTTGGCTCGGTGGTGCCAGCGTTGGCACCGATGCGGTTGATCCTTTGCGTCGTGTTGGACCAATTGCTGGGCACCGTATTGGTGGCCACCGACATCACCAGATTCGATGCAGATTGGACTGTGTCGCTCGATGCATAGCCCCCTGCCAGCGAAAGATGACGGTTGAATGCTAGTTGGGAGCGACCTTGTTCTGAGCTGATACGAGCAAACGGGATGGTGTTCTCGCCAAACAGATTCTGGTATTCATCGCTATCAATATAGCTGTTGATTTCGGCTTCGTAGCCATCGTTAGCGAGCCGTTGGATGTGCTCGCTTACCTCTGCTTGAGTGAGTGGAGCTCGACCCAGAAGATGTTTGAAGTTGAGCTCTACAAAGCGATAGGGGGCGTTGCTCTCAAAGAAGCGGCGCCGGTAATCAGGAGAAAGGGCGACTGCACGTACAAACTCACGCGTGTTGAGCCGGCCCTCCGCGAACTGGCTCTCTGCTGTGAGGCTCCGCTCGCTTTCCATCAGATGGGGGTTGCCCATCACTTGGCGATAGGCTGCACGTATCAGCCCGGCAATTTGATCAGCGGTCTCACCACCGCTGCGCTCAAACACCTCCTGATCTCGTTGGCCAAGACCGAAGCCAACGTAAAGATCGCCGCGCATCGGAGCGGAGTCACCCCCATCGGCATTGATACGCCTGACGGGCTCAAACATCCCACGGGTACCTCCCGCCATTGATCGATTCACGCTGCCTGCGTTTCCAGACCTGTAGACTTGAGCAGGAACCTTGATTGAGAGGCTGTAGCCTCTTGCAAGGTTACCCAATAGCTGACTCTTATTCCCCACAGCGGTATCGCTTCCTGCGAAGTTCTGCTCGAGAGCCGCCATCCGGTTGAAGGCAGACTGTGGCTGACCCAGAGGAGAATTCCAACTGGTGGGATAAGGAACAGTGTCCTCACCAAATGTCTGCAAATACTCGTCGGAATCAAGGTAGCTGTTAATCTCACCTTCAAATCCAGAGGTGGCAACCGTTGCTACATGGGCACTGATCTCGGCTTCGTCCTGCGGCGGGCGACCAAGTAGATGCTTGAAGTTCAGTTCAACAGCACGATGCGGAGACACTGCATCAAAATAGCGAGAGCGATAAAAACTTGATAGCGCAAGGCGGCGCACGAATCCACGAACGCTGATATCTCCATTGCGGAGTTGCGATTCGGCACTCAGCAGACGCTCACTCTCCATCGGCTGAACATTGCCGAATACTTGGCGATAGGCAGCAATCACTGCAAGCTGATAGGTGGCGTTATCGTTGGCTGTAAACGCCCCAGGATCGTTTAGTTCTTGCTGATTTCTGAATCGGTCGTTGCTCGTTGCTGCTTCTGTAGGCTGATGGTTCGGCCGTCGCGAAAAGCTGGCAGGTGCGTCTAGTAATTGTGTGGCACCAAATCCTAGTGCCGGAGATTGATTCATTGACATGGCTAGGGAGGAATGAGGGACTTGGTGTGGTCGTCCTGGCATTTAAAAGCCTTTTAAAGCTGTCATAGTGCTGGCGCGGATGCACAGAAGTCTGTGGACATTCATGAAAAGGAGAGCTGACCTCTGCCCGCACTCGGAACTTGTCAAACAGGGGTAATACTAGCTATTTTCCCTCCCTCACGATGAATGCGCTGATACTGCTCTGATAGCTTGTTGTAGGGAACAAAATAGACACGATTGGACTTCGTGTATCGGGAGACACGCCGCACATTATTTGCACGATATGCTGTGACTTCAACCCGATAGACCTTTCCTTCTTCCCCTGCGCCAACGCCACTGCGAGTAGCGGCATCGCCGAGGTTTGGTGATGGGCGGAAACTCCATCCCTGTGAATCGATCGATGATGGTGCCACCACCGGGAGCGGGCGGTTTTGGTAGGCTGCACCGCCCAGCCGACTCTGGATCCCAGCGAGGTTTCCCTTCAGGCTGCTGCTGCTGTTTCCCCGCAGTAGCTGGAACGACCATGTGAACTCCTGGAGAGTGGCGCAGGATTCAGTCCTCCAGCCCCGCTGGTACGGGACTGTCCATTCACCAAAGGTGTTCTGGTATTCATCAGAGTCGAGAAAACTGTCGATGTCTGATTCATAGCCGCTTGCATCAAGTCGCTCTGCGTGGCGGCGCATTTCCTCAAAGCTAGCGGGCGCACGCCCAAGCAAATGGCGAAACGCCAGTTCTATATAGCGGTATCGAGCGCACGCATCAAAAAAACGTGTGCGATAGAGTTCACTTTTTGCAATGGTGCGCACGAATTCACGCACGCTGATCTCGCCTAATTTGAATTGTGATTCGGCAACCAGCTGACGCTCGCTGTCCATGACATAAGCATTTCCGAGGACCTGCTTGTATACAGCACGGATCAGAGCTTCCTTGGTGGCGTCATCATCACCAGGCGCCAACTCCAGGGGTGCCTCGCAGTCTTGAGCGAAGCGTTCAACACCGAGAATCGAGGCGGGGCCGAATGGCATGGGTGCGTGGGCGAAGCGATATCATTATCCAAGACTCATCGGACAAGCTTGCTGGTTGCTTTATAAAACTCAACTCCCTCTGACTGACTGCACCCTCCAGTGATGTGGGTGCCCTTTTGTCCCTTGGACGCCCTAGTTGGCAGTTCAGCGCTTCGCAGTTTTCGTGTCGCTTTCCCTCAGCACCGAAGCGACTCCAGAGAGGCCCGAGTTGTCGTACGAGTGAATGGGTTCCAGCAATCAAGCTCGGTGTGTGGCCGTGATAAAAGGTTTGTCAGTTGCTCAGAATTGATCCCGGAGGCCCAACTAAAATCAGCCCCCTGAATGCTCTCTGCAGTCTCTATGGATGTGTTACTGAAATCAGCCGCGCGTAAATCGGCCTGATTCAGCTGGCTACCCGTAAAGCGTGCTCCTTTACAGCTGCACCCCTGTAGCTTTGCAAAGCGAAGATCAGCCCCCACCAAGCATGCACCAACTAGCACAGAGCCACTAAGGTCGCAGCCACTGAGATAGGCCCCCATGAAACTACTTTCAGTTAAGTCCATACTCCTTAAGTCGGCACCATTAAAAAATGCCCCATTCAGATAAGCCTTGGGTCCGACAGCTCCAGATCTGAATTGATTAAATCCCTCGGGAAACTTGCTGTTCATATCATAACGAGCTAACTTGAGATTGCAGCCATCAAGCTGGCAGCCAGAAAGATCAGCGCCCCTTAGATCAGCTCGGCATAGTTTAGATTCTCTTAGGTCTAGAGGGGTTAGTACTCGATGTGACCAACGGGCTCCGCGGGCATCAAGCGGCACTTGATTGACCATTTCAGGTTCGCAGGTCTCTGGGGGATGCCATTGCTGTGGATTCTCTGGTAACAAAGTGATTTTGAGTTGGGCTTCAGGATGCATAGGAAGAGTTCTTTCTGGTTGTCTTAAGAATTTCTTATACCTCTTGCATTCTAGAGGACAAATCGGGTTGGCCGAATGTCCTGCTACAACCTTAATGCCTGATGGTAGTTCTCGAGTAGTCATTCACTCTTTGGGTTTAGCGCGCATATCAAGTCATCAAACGCACCTTGAGCGCAGGTACTTTCACGCTCATAGCCTGATCTTCTAAGTCTATTGACTGAGAGATTCTTTAATTCTGTCAAGACGTGTAAAAGCGCTTTTACGGGAACTCCCAATACCATATAGAGTTCCAATAATGATTTCATACCTGCCTTGTCGGTAATTACCGTGCAATTAGACGCCACCCCATAAGTCACTACTCTGATAAATTGCTCGCAGTCTCTCCAGCAGGCCGCTGCTCTGTGCTCAGGAAAAAGCTCTCCCCCTTGCGCTATCAATCCTGGTTGCTTGTGTAGTAGCGACGCGCTCGCTTCAGCAATCATCTTAGGCGACTTCTCGATTAATTCGATAACAGCTTTCTCTGAACCTTTGCAAATCGCACAGATATATTCTATCTCGTTTAGGCTCAGTGGACGCCTTGCTGAATCAGCAGTCCTGATAATCGTTCGAACTTCAACGGGTATCGTCTCTCTTGAGCCAAGTCCGCATACATTAGCCTGCCTGACAAGAAGTTTAATCTTCGTTCTATATTCGGTTTCTGTTGTTATGAACATGAGCCGAGTGGAGTTGCGGACAATGTCTTGTTGCGGTCCAAGTAGAATGCCCATACAGTCGATTCGCCTAATCCATAGCAGCGATCGCAAGCTAGGCTGGCTAGCTGGGCTACTACACCGATTGCTTCCAAAAGCGCCTTGGCTTCTTTCTTTCCAGACACAAAAGTTGTCCGAATAGAAGAACCTACGACCCAGGTGAGGCGCGTCTGCTTTAACTCGCCATCGCCATCCTCGCATGCAACGAGAAGATTAGCTTCACTGGGATCAGTCAAGAAATGAGATCTCCAAAGTGATATGTCGTCACTCCTGAGGCCAATGCGAAGACGCATAGCTCCTGAGTTGTATATAATCTCCGCTCCTTCTCCTGCTTGCTTTATTAAGTGTATGATCTGCTCGGGCTGCTGGAACGTCATGTTCATGAAAAGATGAGGTAAAGACAAATGCGGAGGCTTCTTTGCTTATCAGAATGATATCGAATGGTCCAACAGAATAATCTATGCCCTCAAATAGTAGTGCGCAAATGCTATAGCAGATGGCATGCATTCTTGCCTGAGCTGCACTTGCTAGCTGCATTATTGTTTTATAAACTGCAGCTTCAAGCCCTAGCCTTCAAAAGAAAGGGCTCCCACATGGGGAGCCCGAGAATGTAAAAATCCGTTATATGCAATCAAACTAGGGCGTTGATTGCATAGTCCAGGTAGTTATTGGCTTCAGTGGCTGGCTCACCAGAAAGTCCATGATTGGCTTTAATATAATTGAGAGCTTCTACGTACCACGAAGGAGACAGCTCAAAGGCACGGTTGATTTCATCAATGCCAGCAATCAGATACTCATCCATCGGCCCAGTGCCACCAGCTACGAGGCAATACGTAACCATTCTCAGGTAGTAGCCGATATCACGGCTGCATTTTGCTTTGCCACGGGCATCAGCAGCGTAGTTGGCACCCTGCATCTGGGTGGTGTAAGGGAACTTGCTGTAAACGGCTTGTGCAGCACCATTGACAAGACTGTCCGCATTCGCTGTTAATCCCTTTGCTGCTGCGAGGGCGCTCTTTGCACGGTTGTATCGACCGAATGCCGAGTTGATCTCAGTGTTGCTCAGAAAGCGGCCTTGGGAATCAGCTGCTGAAACAGCTTCGGTGAGAGGGGTCTTCATGGGAGTACCTGACTAAAAAATTACTTTGTGCTTAAAATTTAGGCTACTGCCGCAGCGGCACGATCGAAGTAGGTGCCGATCTCGCTCATCAGTGCAGAGCAGTCGCCGGCGGTAATGCCGTTGCGATCATTTGCGATCGAGATGGCGGATTCTTTCATCTTACGGACGCCTTCTGCGACGGAAGCGCCGGGCACGCCGAGGGCCAGGTAGGTCTCGCGCAGGCCGTTGAGGCAGCGGTCTTCCAGCACGGAGGAGTCGCCGGTGAACACGGCGTACGTGACGTAGCGGAGGATGATCTCCATGTCGCGCAGGCAAGCAGCCATGCGGCGGCTGGTGTAGGCGTTGCCACCCGGGGCTGTCAGGGCAGGTTGGGCCTCGAAGAGACTGCGGGCAGCGTTGGTGACGATGCTAGACGCGTTCGAGGTGATGCGGTTCACGGCATCCATACGCTTGTTGCTCTCGGCCACCATGGCGCCTAGGGCGTCGAGCTGACCGGCGTTGATGAATTCGCCACGGGCATCAGCCTGGGCGACCACCTTTGTGAAGGCGTCAAACATTGGGGGGAGGCTCCTGTTCTCGACTGGGTCAGAGAAGGGTGAAGAGGGGAATGTGAGCCCTGCCGGCAGCGGCAGCTACCAGGGGATCAAGGCACCAAATCGAGCGAGCAGGCCGAAGACCGCCTCACCGCTTGGCCCACATATTGTTGGCCCTACCTATGGCCCCTATCAGCAGCGCTTAACAAACAGTCATTGGCAGGCTCAGATCGCCTGCGCTGCAAGGCCTCTACAGGATGAAAGCTGGTTGCGAAACAGCCCGAAGCGGGTGTCTTGGGAGCCTTGTGTGCCCCACAGAACAGCGCGAGAGGTAGCACGCACCCTTCCCCGCCTGTCCCCGATCCCTCCTGTCCAGCGCGCAGCCATGAAAAAGCCCCCTGCAAGAGGGGGGCGAGGCCACGATCGGGGCCTTGTCCCGCTTACTTCTTCTGGCCAGCCTTGGCCGGAGCCGCAGCCTTGGGGGCATTGGTGTCGATGCCACCGCTGACGTGAACGCCGGTGATCTTGCCACCCATGCGCTGCACCATGCGCATGGTTTCGTTCATCCGGGTGTAAGGCACGTTTATGACCACATCCGCCGTGCGGGCGTAGTCGTTGTTGGCGATGACAGTCACGGCGAATGTCACCTGACGGTCATTGCTGAAGCTGGTGCCGCGGTTGCCTGCAGAAACCTTCATCGGAGCTACGGGGGTAACGGGGAAAGAAGGATCCGGTCAGTTGACCGGAGTGACACTGGCGACCCGGCCGCCTTCGCGGTGGATTTGCTGCTGGTACTCGAGCAGCTTGTTGAAGGGGATGAAGCGCACGCGATTGCTGCGCTTGTGCAGGCGGTAGTTGCTGAAGCCGGTGATCTCCACCCGGAAGGTGCGTCCCTCCTCGGACGCGCCTACACCCATGCGGGTCACGCCATCGGCCTGCACCTTGCGGAACACGGAGCCTTTGGCGTTGGGGCTCACCACCGGAACGGCAGCTTCGGAGTGGACGGCGGGGTTGAGGCGGGACTGATTCTTGAGGATGTCCCCCTTGACCGAGGCCGCAGCGCCGCGGCTGAGCTGCAGCATGTAGGAAAACTGCAGGCCCTGCTGGCCAATGGAGTAGTCCCAGCCATGCAGGTAAGGAACCATCTCCTCACCGAAGCGGTTCTGGTATTCGGCGCTGTCGATGTAGGAGTCAATCTCGGCGTCGAAACCCTGCTCCTGGAGAATGGTGAAGTGCTCCAGCATCTCTGCTTTGTTCTGGGGAGCGCGACCGAGCAGGTGTTTGAAATTCAGCTCGATGAAGCGATAGGCGTTGCAGTTCTCGAAGAACTTCTGGCGGTACAGGCCACTTTTGGCCACCTGACGCACGAACTCACGCACGCTCAGGTAGCCGCGCCGGAACAGGGATTCGGGACCCTCAAGGCGCTCGCTTTCCATGATGTACTGGTTGCCGAGCACCTGCTGGTAGACGGCCCGGATCAGGGTGGACTTATCCACCTCCGTTCCAGGGCCTATTAGAAGTTATCCAGAGGCGAGTAGCTGCAGTGGCTCTTGCCAGCCCAGTAGCCGCAGTAATCCCTTGATGTCGTGCGACAGAGCGGCGAGTCCTTCAGCGATGGACCAGAACCCATCCAGCCGCAGTGCATTCATGGCCATACTTCTGAGCGTGGCCAGGATCTGAACGCCGTTCTCCTCGCGGTAGCGGTGGGCGTCTTCTCGCAGCTGGGTGTCGCGAGGCCAATGCCAGCTGTTCTCAATGCTCCAGCGATCCCGCACGTGCTGCAGCAAGGCCCTGGCGCCAGCGCGCAAACTCGTGACGTAGTAACGGGTTTCATCCACAGGCTTGCCCTCTCGGATGCCTTCGCTGCGCACGGCGACCACCGTGGCGCTGCCGGGCCAGTTCTCCACCACCCACGCCGGAGCCGGCATACCGCCCAGGGTCCAGGTGATGTCGCGCCCGTGATCGATCTCCTGCCTGCAGGTTTTGAGCGGCACCCGCCTGCCGTAGGTCAGTCGATCCTTGATGATCTGAAAACCCTTGCGGCGACTGTGTTTCACGGCAATCAGGAAGTCGGCGTCACGCTGTTCGAGGTAGAGGAAAAAGGGCGGTTGGCATGCAGGGCGTCCGCCTGCACCAGCACCCCATCGAGCTCCACACGATCCAGCAGCTTGCGCAGGGCCTGGATTTCCCCGCCGGCATCAGTGGCGTAGGTGCTCTGGGCGATTGCCACACCAAGGCTGTTCGAGTAGAGGCTCACCTGGGCAATGAAACGCGCTGCGCCAGAGGCGTTCTCATCGATCGAACCCCTCAGGGTCTTGCCGTCGCAGACCAGGGTGTTCAAGCCTTCTGCCACGCCAGGCTGGGCCGCCATCCACTGCTGCAGCAGGCCCTCAAATCCCTCCACATCGAGCTGAGCCAGCAGCAACCGGAACGTGGAGTCCGACGGCGACTTGCCGAAATCAGTGCCCAGCAGCTCGTTGAGTGTCTGGCGGTGGCGCTTGGCGAATCGCTCCATTCCCACCAGTGAGCCCTGGTTACTCAGGATCGCGAGGATCGCCACCAGCAGCATCCACCACTGAGGGAATCGAATCCCCCGGCGCATGCGGCAATCGGGCAGCGCCTTGAGGAAGCTGATCAGATCGGTTGCGGTGGCTGGCGTTGCGAGCTGGGATCCCAAGGCTGAGGAGCGGTTCCCACGCAGGACAACGCAGAGGAACGGGACCAACCAGTCTGACTGGGACACACTTCTAATAGGCCCTGACCTCCGTTCCGTTCGTCCAGTTCTCCTTGTTCCGTGCATTGGAGAAGCGCTCGATGCCTAGGTAGGCAGCGTTGGCGAGAGTCATGGGCGTGAGGGGCCGGGGGGCGGAAGCGGACAGGCAGAAGACGGTGCCGAGGACGTCATCGGCAGACGTCCGGTGGCGTGGGAAGCCGCTGGCGGTTCTGACCAAGAGGCTTCAGCCGGATCCTATGGGGGCGGTTTCTATCTCCGGGCTGGCTTTCAGAATCGTTACAAATGTTTCGCCTGCTCTGGCTGGCCGAGTGTCTGCGGCCTATCCCCTCTGGCCAGTCTGGGCAGGGCCGATACCATCCGCCCACATCTCCGAACTCCTCGTGATGGCAACGGCTCCCGAGGCTGCCGATCCCGCCCTGCGACTTGCTGAGCAGCTTCAATCCCTGTCGCAGGTCGCTGAGACGCTCACCTATCGCCTTCTGGATCTGGAAGAGCGGCTGAATGCCCAGGAAGCTCGCAGCCTGGAGCGGCTGCACGCTGAGAACGCGGCGGCGGCCCATCAGGCCGAGGAAACGGAACTGCGCCTGCTGGAGACCGAAGATCGGCTGGAGCGACTGGAAATCCTGCTGGGCGGCGAAGAGGCGCGATCCAACGCCGCACCTCCCGCCAGGCTGCAGGTCGTTCCTGCCGCAATGTCCAGCCCGTCAGCCGCCAAGCCAGACACTGCCAGGCCAGAAGCTGCCAGCGGTGATCAGGTGGTGAGGATCACGACGGATCCCTTCCCGCCTGATCCGTTCCCGGAAGAGGAGGAACAGGCCTTCATGGATGACGAGGTTCCACTGGCGCAGCAAACGGCCTGATCCGTTCAGGGGCCGGTGCTCAGCATGGCTCCGGCGGTGGTCAGCAGCACCCGGCCCACTTCCAGAGCGCCCACGGCGGCCAGGCCCAGCCAGAGACGCTGGGCCCATTCCGGAGGCTTGCCGCCCTTCCAGGACGGCGAGGTGATTTCGCCGGAAAACCGTGCTCCCGAGCCCAGTCCGCCGGCTGGAGCCCGGCGGTTCGTGGCTTCGCGCCAGTACTGGTCGTAACGCGGTGCCTGCTGGTTGAAGGGAATGGCGCCGATGGCGCGTCCTGGCAGCACCCGGTTGCGCTGATAGGGAACTTCGTCAAGACCAAAGGCCTCGAGATATTCCTGGGAGTCGAGCAGGGTGTCGATCAGGCCTGGAAGACCCTGTTCGGCGATCAGAATCGAGAGGGCAATCTGTTCCTGCTGGCCATGCACCGGCCGCCCCAGAACGCGGCCCACCATCTGTTCAACCACGCGGTAGTTGCTGTTGCAGCGGTAGAAGCCATCCCGGAAGGTCTGTGATAACAGCAGGCCGCGAATGAAGTCACGCGTGTTGATCAGGCCGTTGCGCAGCCGCGATTCCAGCGCCGGATCGCGGTCGACCCGGAAGGCATGAAAGAAGATCTGCTGATAGGCCCGCTCAATCAGAGCATCGACCTCTTCCCGGCTACGAGCGGCGGTTTCACTGGGCAGCCGCTGGGCCAGTCGTCCGGCATCCTGCTCACTTCCTGTGGTGAATCCCTGGACTCTCGCGTTGATCGCGGTGGGGTTGGTGCTGAGAAGGGGCAGTGCCATACCTGGTGTGAATAACGTGCTGAACGGTATGGGGCTTCTGGCGGAAATGGGTCCGTTCGGCGCGGCTTATTACATCGCTTCACCACTTCAAGATTGATGTCGCTCTTCTATGTTTCATGAACTTTGTCCAGGGCTGAGGGGACAGCTCCCCGCGTTGTTCAGATCCGGAAGGTATCGCCCCAGGAGGCGGGAATCTCGGTGCTGTAGTCGTGGGTGCGGCTGAATTCAAACGGGCCTGCCAGCGATCCCCACAGCTGCTCGTGGGTGCTGGGGTCATGGCCACGGTCAATGGTGCGCATGCCGCGGCTATCGATGTCAAAGCTGCTGACCAGGTAGGCGGTGCTGCCCTTGCGTTCCACCAGGCAGCGGCAACCCGGCTCCACCTCGCCCACGAATCCTTCGCCCTGCTCGCGCACCACGTAATTGCAACCTTCCAGGGGCAGCAGATCGTCGGCGACGATCTGGTCGCGTCGCTCGGCGTCGTCGATGGCACCCCAGAAGCGACGGTCATCCCGGATGGCCTGGTTGCGGATGATCAGGCTTCCCTGCCGCTCCTCAGCCTGCAGCACCCGGATCCGGTACGGGACTGCCGGCGCAATCGCGTACGACTGCTCCAGCAGCAACGACCCCGGGGCCAGCTGTGGCAAGGGCCGGAAGTGGACCAGGATGTGGGCGTAGAGGGGGGGGTTGTCGAACGCCTGGGCCTGATTGCTGAAGCCGGCGCTCAGCATGCCCACCAGCCGACCGAGAGAGCTGCTCATGGCGTCAGACCTTACAAACCGAGGAGGCGAATCCGAAAGTCAGCCACCTGGCGGGCCATGGCCGGTCGGCTGAGCAGGAAGGGGTGGTCGCGGAGCTGGTCCAGCACCAGGTCAATCCTGTGGTTGGCGTCCTCTGGGCTGTTGCCCAGGGCCTTCCAGGCGGCATCGAAGCTCTGGGCGAAGCTGTCGGCGTTGTCATACAGCCGATCAGAGGCCAGTGGTGGTACGGGCATCGGCCTCGGCAGCAATGAGCCCATTCTGCCCGTGCATCTGGCGGCTGCTCCGGCGTCGGTGAAGCCTGCGTCAGCCGCCGGCTTGCGGCACCTGGCGGGAGGCTTTGGGTTTGTCCAGGGCCTGGGGGCGATCGGCGGGGTCGCGGCGCAGCTCCCGCTCCAGCATCTGAATGCGGCTGTCGCGCAGGCAGAACTTGCAGCCTCCGGTGGTCTGCAGGTGCTTTTCCGGCGTGATCGTGATCAGCTTCACCGGGTGCAGGCTGCAGCGGATCTTGATCGGTGTCTTGTAGCTCTTGTACACGATGTCGCGATAGTCGTAGCGCTGGCCGAAGCGGGTTCGTGCCCGCGCCAGGAAGGTCTCCTTATCGATCGGACTTCCCATGCTTCAGTCCTGCCTCTGCGGCATCAGGTGAAGGCGGGCCGATGCTGCTGGCCGGCAGGCCCCCAGGCTGCGAAGACCCCGAGGTGGCGTCATGGGCAAGTCTGTCGTGCTGCGAGAGGTGTGCTGGAGGTGCGTCCCAGAGGCTTTCCTGGAGCAGGAGAGGCGGCGTGGGTGTTGCGATTTACTGGTGAAGCAGTCAAATCAGGCTAAAGCCATGGCGCTGATGTCCAAAGGCTCCCTATCCAGGCGTGATCCGAGGCGAAGGAAGCCTTCTATGCCTGGCTTGGGAGGGGATCATCATCCCTTCCGATCACAGGCGATCAGGATCGAATAAAATTGTGATGCCAGGACCCAGATTTGAACTGGGGACACGGCGATTTTCAGTCGCCTGCTCTACCAACTGAGCTATCCCGGCCCGTCGCCTCAGCGACCCGCAGATCTTAGATCACCACCCAGCGCCGGCGTTCGGGCCAGGCAGAGCAGGCCGGCGACCCGCCAGCCACTCTCCTCCAGGGCGGCGGCTGCCGCGCAGGCGGTCGCGCCTGTGGTGAGGATGTCGTCGATCAACAGCACCGGCTGGCGCGGCCCCGACTGGACTGGTCTGGCCTGGCTGCAGCGAAAGGCACCCGCCTGGTTGGTCAGCCGCAGGGCTCGGCCCAGGTGGTGTTGTCCCAGGGTGGGGCGGCTGCGCTCCAGGAGTGCTCGGCTGCCGCAGCCGAGCAACCGCTGCAGTTCGTCGCAGATCAGTGCCGGCAGGGGATTGCCGCGCCGCTTCCAGCTGGGAATGGCGACCAGCAGCGGCGGCTGCTTCCAGAGCGGCAGACCCAGGCTCATCTGCTGCAACAGGCCAGCGATGGCGTCGCGGCTGGTGGCGCCATCGGCGTGCCTGCGCAGGCTCAGCAGCAGCTGGCGCAGCGGACCGTCGTAGCTGCCCACTGCCCACCAGGGCAGTGGAGCACTCTCGTGCAGGCAGGGAAACCGCAGGTCCAGGCGTTCCTGGCAGGGGCCGCAGGGCCAGTGGTGCTGATCGCCGCGGCTCTCGTCGCTGCTGGCCCGGGCACGGCGGCAGAGGGGGCAACAGGGACGGCTGATCAGGTTGAGCGCCCGCTGGATCGGATCAGGCGGCGACAGCTGGGGGCAGGGACGATGGGAGGTGACCAGAACGGCAGCTGCCAGCGGCAGTCGAACTGGCGAAAGGATTCCCCAACGCGGACCCAGCGGGTTCAGGCGTTGGCGTCCGGCTTCGGCAGCGCCCGCAGCATGGCCACCAGGGTGCGATGGGCATCCTCGCTGTCGCTGAGCTGGTGATCAAAGGCCACCTCGACGCTGGCTCCGTCCACCTCCAGCCGCATCGCTTCGGGGTTCACCGCCAGCATGCGGGCCTGGGCCGCCCCGCTGATGCCGGCGTAGTGCCGGGCATAGGAGAGCACTGCTTCGGCATGGTCTTCATTCATGTGCTTGCAGATCCGATCGCTCACGGCGGTGGTGAGGGGGTCGGCGGCCATGGGACAACGGGTGGGTGGGGTCGGCCTGATTCTGGCGCTCGCGCCGGGCCCCTTCCCTGCCGGCTCCCCCTCAGGCGGCACCGAAGCGCTGCCACAGCAGCAGGCCCAGGCGGATGGCGCTGAAGCCCACGTATCCCGCCAGCACCACAAACAGGGCCATCGAGATCACGGTGCGCAGACGGTCGTTCATGGGGAATCGGTGGGGGACGGGCCCAGTCTCAGACCCTGCCTGGCCAGGCGCGCCATGCCGAGGGCGGCCGACAGCGCCGGCCGGTTCAGCACGGTTCGGCCCAGGCGTTGCTGGCGCAGGGCGCGCCACTGCGGATTGCGGGCCCCTCCCCCCAACGTGATCACCCGCCGCACCGGAGGCAGGCCGAGGGTTGCCAGCCGTTGCCAGCCGGCCCGCTCAATCGCCGTGAGCCCCTCCAGCAGGGCCTGCAGGTAGAGCGCATCACTCACGGGGCGGGGATCGAGCCGAGGCCTGAGGTCCGGATCGTCCACGGGAAACCGTTCGCCCGTGCCGGGCAGGGGAAGCAGGTCGAGGCCGCTGGGCCGCCCTGGATCGATCTGCCGGCTGAGGGCCTCGATCGTGGCGTCGTCGAAGAAGCGGCGCAGGATGCCCGCGCCCGCATTCGAGGCTCCCCCCACCAGCCAACGCCCCGCCAGCCGGTGGCAGCTCACCCCAGGCGCCCGGACCGGCACGGCACTGAACTGTTTCAACACCAAGGTGGTGCCCAGCACCGTGATGCCGTCGTCTGGGGCCGGGTCGGCGGCGAGCACCCCGGCGTTGCTGTCGGTGCTGCCGGCGATCACGAGGCAGCTGGCGGGCAGATCGAGGGCCGCCGCCGAGGCCGGCGCCAGGGGGCCCAGGCCGGTGCCGCTGGGCCGGATCTGAGGCAGGGCAGGGCTCCAGGCCTGCTGGCGGATCGCTCCGGCCCAGTGCCCGTCTCCTGTCGCCGAGTCTGGCAAGAGCCAGCCGAGGCGGAGGTTGTTGCCTTCCTCGCCCCAGCGCCAGTCGTTCAGCAGCCAGCCCATCAGCCAGTCGGCCTGATGACGCAGCCACAGATCCGCAGGCCCGTAGCCCGCTGCTGCTGCGTGATCCATCAGGCGCAGGGCCCGGGCCAGGCTGCCGCTGGGACTGGCGGCAGCCTGGCAATCTGCGGCCAGGGTGGCTGATTCTGCAGCTTTGTCTGGGCAGGCCTGGTGGTACGGCAGTGCCTGGCCCAGCTGGCCTGCTGGCGGCTCACCATCGGGATGGCAGAGCAGCAGCGTGCCGGAGGTGCCGTCCACGGCGATGGCGCCGATCCGCTGGCGCCATGGCCGTGGAAGCCGATTCACCAGCGCGATCAGTCCGCTGCGCCAGCCGCCGGGATCTGGGAACGGAGCGGGGTAGGCGCAGGATTCGTCGGCCTGTCGCTGGCCGGCCCCATCGATCAGGGCAATGCGTAGGCCGCTGCTGCCCAGGTCCACGCCCAGCGACCAGTCCTGTGGGACTGGATCGCTGTCGGGCTCTGGCCTATCGATGGGTGGGTTCCGCGTTGACGACCGCTGAAGCCAGGATCAGGCGGCCGCTGCCACCAGATCCTGGGTGGCCTGCTGGATCGTGGTGGCAATCGCGGCCACGTCTTCCCAGGGAAGGTTGAGATCCGTGCGGCCGAAGTGGCCGTAGGCAGCCACGTCCTGGTAGAAGCGCCCACCCCGCTGAGCGGGCAGTTCCCGCAATTGGAAGGTTTCGATGATGGCGCCAGGGCGCAGATCGAAGTGTTCCTGCACCAGCGCCGTGAGGTTCTCGTCGCTGATGCGGCCGGTGCCGAAGCTCTCCACCAGGATGCTCACGGGCCGGGCCACGCCGATGGCGTAGCTGAGCTGCACTTCCACCTTCTTCGCCAGACCGGCGGCCACCAGGGCTTTGGCCACGTAACGGGCGGCATAGGCGGCGGATCGGTCCACCTTGGTGGGGTCCTTGCCGGAGAAGGCACCACCGCCATGACGGGCATAGCCGCCGTAGGTGTCCACGATGATCTTGCGGCCGGTGAGGCCCGCATCACCCTGGGGGCCGCCCACCACGAACTTGCCGGTGGGATTGACCAGGAAGCGGGTGGCTGGACCGTCGTCGGTCGCTTCCTTGCGGGGCTGGAGTGTCAGGCCGGCGGTGGCGGGAAGCACCACGTGATCCCAGAGATCAGCGGCAATGCGCTCGCGCAGGGCGTTCTCCTCGCTGATGCCGTCGATCTCGGCGGTGTGCTGGGTGGAGATCAGCACGGTGTCGATGGCCACCGGCTGATTGTTCTCATACACCACGCTGACCTGGGTTTTGCCGTCGGGCAGCAGGTAGCCGAGGCTGCCGTTGTGGCGCACCTCCGCCAGGCGCCGTGCCAGCCGGTGGGCCAGGCTGATCGGCAGCGGCATCAGCTCCGGGGTTTCGTCGCAGGCGTAGCCGAACATGATGCCCTGATCGCCGGCACCCACCAGATCGAGGGGGTCGCCGTCGTGGTCATCGGCTTCGTTCACGCCCTGGGCAATATCGGGCGACTGCTGATCCAGCGCCACCAGCACGGCGCAGCTGTTGGCATCGAAGCCACCGGCGCGGGCGCCCGTGTAGCCGATCTCCTGGATCACACCGCGGACCAGGGTGTTGAAGTCCACCCGGGCGGTGGTGGTCACTTCACCGGTGATCAGGCAGAGGCCGGTGTTCACCACCGTTTCGCAGGCCACCCGTGAGGCGGGGTCCTGGGCCAGTAAGGCGTCGAGTACCGCATCGCTCACCTGATCGCAGATCTTGTCGGGATGCCCCTCGGTGACCGATTCAGAGGTAAAGACGTAACGGCTCATCCCACGCTGGCTGATGGATCAGGCGGGCAGCTTATTCGGTAACGCTGCTGCCTGACACCGCCCAGCTCACGGCGCTCGGCTCGTCCGTCTCGATGACGGCCAGGTCAGACCAGTGCTGCAACTGGGGAAACAGGGGGTCCAGTGGTGGTCGTCGTTGCCAGCCGGCGGTGTACCCGAGGGCGGTGGGGAGACCCGCCGCCAGAGCCATGCGCAGATCGCTGTTGGCATCTCCGATCAGCAAGCACTCGGCCGGCTGCACCCGTAGGAGCGCGCACAGCCCATGCACCGCACCAGGATCCGGTTTGCAGGGGTGGTGATCGGCGCTCCAGCTGGCCGAAAAGAAGCCGCTCAGCCCGTTGTGATGCAGGAAATGGCGGATCCCGGCGGTGCCGTCGTTACTGATCACACCGCAACGCAGGCCGGCGCCAGAGAGCGCTATCAGCAGCTCCATCAGCCCGTCGGTGGGGCGCGCGGCTGCTGCACCCTCCCCATGCAGGCCATCGGTGTCGCTGAACACGGCATGCGCCAGGGCCAACGCCTCAGGCCAGCCGACCCCCACCTGGGCCAGGGTGGTGGCGGTGGAGATTAGATTGTGTTCGCGGGAAGCCACGGCTGTGGTGCCGGCCGGATGGACACCGTGCTGATCGAGGCCGTAGGCCCGGCGCAGCAAGGTCTCCAGTTCGGTGCTGCTGCCATCGCGGGCCCGCTCCGGATGGGCGGCGATCAGGCGCTGCACCGCATGAAAAACCCTGGCCTCGGCCAGGGTGATCAGCAGCGGTTCGCTGTGGCTGAGGGTGCCGTCCTTGTCGAACAGCACCGCTGCGAAGCGGCCGATGGGCTGGCCGCGCAGCGTCAGATGGGCCATGGACAAGGGGACAGAGGCTGCGCGGTGAAGCCGAACGGAAACGGGGTGCCTCAGTCGAGGGTGACGCCCATGGGCTCGTTGTCCTCAGCCTGCTCCAGCAGCATCTGCTTGTAGCGGGCCGCCATTTCCTCGGCCTTGTCGAACACCTTCTGGGGGTCGGTGAGCATGTCGCCCGGTTCGGGCTCGAGGGCTTTGGTGGACAGGGAGATCCGGCCCCGCTCGGCGTCGAGGTCGATGATCATCACCTTCATCTGGTCGTTCACATTCAGCACCGTGTGCGGCGTCTCAATGTGCTCGTGGCTGATCTCGGAGATATGCAGCAGGCCGCTGACGCCGCCGATGTCGATGAAGGCGCCGTAGGGCTTGATGCCACGCACGGTGCCGATCACCACTTCGCCAACCTCGAGGCGGTTCATCTTGCGCTCCACCAGGGCGCGGCGATGGCTGAGCACCAGGCGGTTGCGCTCTTCGTCCACCTCCAGGAACTTGAGGGGGAGGAAGTCGGCCACCAGCTCTTCTTTGGCCTTACGGGTGCTGATGTGGCTGCCGGGGATGAAGCCGCGCAGACCTTCGACCCGTACCAGGGCACCACCGCGGTTGGTGGCGAACACCTCGGAGTGAATCGTGGCGTCTTCCTTCTGCAGCTGCCGCACCCGCTCCCAGGCACGCTGGTACTCGATGCGACGGATCGAGAGGGTGAGCTGGCCGTCTTCGTTCTCCTCGCTGAGGATGAAGAATTCGCGCACCTCGCCGGGTTCGAGCACATCGCTGAGCGCCTCGACCCGGTTGATCGACACCTCCTGCAGAGGCATGAAGGCAGCCGTCTTGGCGCCAATGTCGATCATGGCGCCCTTGGGCTCCATGGCGAACACGGTGCCGTTCACCACGTCACCGGGCTTGAAGTTGTAGTCGTATTTGCTGAGCAGTGCTGCGAATTCATCCAGGGTGAAGCCCACGCCATCCAGGTCGCGGCTCACGGCACGGCTGCTGGGGTCATCGGCGCTGGGCACCTCTTCCGGAATGCCCAGATCGAGTTCGGTGTCGGCGGCGAAGGCCTGATCCACGTCTGCAGCGATCTCGGCCGTGCTCTCCAGAGCGCTGGCTTCGGAAGGGGTTACGGTCATGTTGAAACGGCGGTCTGCCGGCGGCAGATGGGAAGGGAGCGTTGCGTTCGCCCGCCAGCGAAACCAACGCAATCTCCCAACCTACAGGCAGGTCGTCCCTCTCTGGCCAGCAGGCCATCCCTTGGTGGTCGTCCGACTCAGCCCACGGAGGCCAGGGAGACCGGCTCCAGGCTCTCCTTGCTGCTGGTCTCCCGACGGCTGAGCCCATCGAGGGCTGCCACAAAATCGCTGATGCCCTGGAACTGGCGGTACACCGAGGCAAAGCGCACATAGGCGACCTCGCTCAGATCCCCCAGGCGTTGCAGCGCCAGTTCACCGATCTCGGCACTGGGAACCTCGCGTCCACCCCGCTGCTGCAGGTGCAGTTCAATCTCCTCCACCACACTCTCGAGGCAGGCCGGTTCGATGCCGGTCTTCTCGCAGGCGCGGATCAGGCCATGCAACACCTTGTGGCGGCTGAAGATCTCACGACCGCCGCTGCGCTTCACCACGGTGATCGGGACGGTTTCGACCCGCTCATAGGTGGTGAAGCGAAAGCTGCACTCCAGGCATTCGCGGCGGCGCCTGACGCTTCGCCCGACATCGGCCGCACGGGATTCGAGCACCCGACTGTCCGTGTGTTGGCAGGAGGGACATTGCATCCCTGAAGGTGCGACGCGTATTTTTTTAGCTTAGACAGCGATCCTCTGATTCGGCAATAGCCAGCGGGGCGACAGATGCTGCCCGGCGTTGCAACAGCCACGGAACATTGCTCCAGATCGCATGGCTTTGCCAGGTGCTGCCAAGAAAAAACCCCCGCCGTGGCGGGGGTTGAAAAGCGACCCTGGAGCCGCAAGTGGACTCTCACTTACCGATCTTCGGGGGATCGCGGAAGGCGATGGCGAAGAACAGGGTGGCGATGGCCAGCGTGAGGATCAGGATGTAAGCGAAGCTCTCCATGGGTTACCTCGAAGGAACTGGCGGTCAGCTGAGCGGGGAGCCGGCAGGAGGTGCATAGCCCTCCGGCAGACGACGGGTGGAGCGGTCTCCCAGTTTCTGGAAGAGACCGAATTCCACCTGCTCGCCGAGATCGGGGTCGATGCCGGCGAATACATCGCGGTAGAGGGTGCGGGCACCGTGCCAGATGTGACCGAAGAAGAAGAGCAGCGCAAAGGTGGCGTGGCCGAAGGTGAACCAGCCACGCGGGGAGCTGTGGAAGGTGCCATCGGAGTGGTAGCGCTCGAGGTCGAATTCGAAGGCTTCACCCAGCTGTGCCTTGCGGGCCAGGCGCTTGACGTCTGCAGGATCGGTGTAGGTCTGGCCGTTGAGTGCGCCTCCGTAGACCGTGGCGGTGACGCCGGTCTGTTCGAAGGAGTACTTGGCTTCAGCCCGGCGGAAGGGGATGTCGGCGCGCACGATGCCGTCCTTGTCCTGGAGAACCACAGGGAAGTTCTCGAAGAAGTTGGGCAGGCGGCGCACTTCCAGATCACGGCCTTCCTTGTCCGTGAAGGAGATGTGGCCCAGCCAGCTGGTGGGCAGGCCATCGCCATTCACCATCGGACCAACACGGAACAGACCGCCCTTGGCCGGGCTGTTGCCGACGTAGTCGTAGAAGGCGAGCTTCTCAGGAATCGAGGCATAGGCCTCGGCCTTGCTGGCGCCGTTGTCGAGTGCGGTCTGAACGCGACGGTTGATCTCGGTCTTGAAGTAGCCCTGATCCCACTGGTAGCGGGTGGGGCCGAACAGCTCGACAGGGGTGGCGGCGGCGCCGTACCACATCGTTCCGGCAACCACGAAGGCTGCAAAGAAGACGGCGGCAATGGCGCTGGCCAGCACCGTTTCAATGTTGCCCATCCGCAGAGCCTTGTAGAGGCGTTCCGGCGGGCGGGTGGTGATGTGGAAGATGCCGGCGATGATCCCCACGATGCCGGCGGCAATGTGGTGAGCCACGATGCCGCCTGGGTTGAAGGGGTTGAAACCCTCCGGTCCCCAGGAGGGTTGAACGGCCTCCAGGTGACCGGTGACGCCATAGGGGTCTGAGACCCACATGCCGGGGCCAAAGACGCCGGTCAGGTGGAAGGCGCCGAAGCCGAAGCAGCCGAGGCCAGCCAGCAGCAGGTGGATCCCGAAGATCTTGGGCAGATCCAGGGCCGGTTCGCCGGTGCGTGGGTCCTGCCAGATCTCCAGATCCCAGAAGGTCCAGTGCCAGATGGCGGCGAGGAAGAGCAGTCCACTGAAAATGATGTGGGCAGCAGCCACACCTTCAAAGCTCCAGAAGCCTGGATCCACACCGGTCTCACCGGTGATGCTCCAGCCACCCCAGCTGCCGGTCACGCCCAGACGCGCCATGAAGGGCATCACAAACATGCCCTGGCGCCACATGGGGTTGAGCACCGGGTCAGAGGGATCAAAAATGGCGAGCTCATAGAGCGCCATGGAGCCGGCCCAGCCGGCAACCAGAGCGGTGTGCATGAGGTGCACGGCGAGCAAACGGCCCGGGTCGTTGATCACGACCGTGTGCACCCGATACCAGGGCAATCCCATGGGGGTTAGGTCCGGGGAAACAGGGAGCTGGCCGTCGCCCATCCGGTCGATGGGGTTGGCCAGCAACGATTGACCCAGTGGCTGAAAAAAGCCATTGAGCCGATCAGTGCTGGTGATCGTAAGGGTTGTGCCCGGTCCGGCGGGAGCCTGAGTTACGGAGCGCAACTGCGGGTTTCAGAATGGGGGCTGAGCTGGATAGACGCCATGCCCGTGATCCGATTCGTGCGTGAAGGTCAGGATGTGGAGTGCTACCCGGGGGAGAACCTGCGGGAGGTGGCCTTGCGCCAGGGGCTGGAGCTCTATGGCCTCAAGGGCAAGCTCGGCAACTGCGGTGGTTGCGGCCAGTGCATCACCTGTTTTGTCGAGATCGTCGAAGACCCGGAGAAGCCGTCGGCCCTGAGCCCGCGCACGGCGGTGGAAGAGCAGAAGTTGCGCGGCCGGCCCCAGGGCTGGCGACTCGCCTGTCAGACCCTCGTGAACGGCTCGGTGCTGGTGCTGACCCGCCCCCAGGTTGGTCTTTCCGATCGCGACGCTGTGCTGGCGAAGGTCAGCCAGCAGCCACTGCCCGAGGGGCCCACTGCCTGGCCCGCTCCGCCCGAGCCGATCGAAGCCCCTGAGGAGATCCCAACGGAAGGCGCCCAGGGTGACATCCGCTTGGCTGACCTTCCCAGCGATCCGCTTGAGGGCTGAGAGGGCTGCATCACAACGAGCGATGAAGGGGCCGAAAAGAGTGCCGAATGGCGGTGATACCCTCCCAGGATCTCCGACACTGCTATGGAAACCAACGATCTCGGTTTCGTCGCCAGCCTCCTGTTTGTTCTGGTGCCCGCGGTGTTTTTGATCATTCTTTACATTCAGACCAGCAGCCGTCAGGGCGGCTGATCGGTCTTCGGGTTGAACTGAATCTCCTGATCTGGGCTTCAGTTCAAGGTCTCTTCAGGTGTCAGCGGGTCTGGCTGGCTCTCTGCCTGCCAGGCCCGCTGGCTTGCTAGGAGCCTTGAGCCGGTTTTGCCCCTGGCGTAGATCTGGACTCTGGCTGAGGTTGCGCGCCTGATTGGCCGTGCTTGTTCTGGCCGCTGACTGGGGCTGCTTCTCTTGCCTGGTCGCCATCAGCTCAGGTCTGAGAAGCACAGCCTTTGACTTGCCGGTTGTCTTGCCGGCCGCCTGCTGTGGCCCCTCTTCACTGAAGAGCTGCTCAGTGAAGAGGCCAGCGCCCAGCAGCAGAGGCCATGGCTGATCAAGTTGCCGGGCTCTGGCCTCAGCGACGCCCTTCCGGCTCGCGAACCAGGAGCACCGGGGCCGGAGCATGCACGCGGATGTAGTCGCTCACAGAACTGCCCAGCAGTCTGTCGAGGTCGACAAGGGCCTGGGCCACCAGAGGCCTGCGGTCCTGGGAGGCGATCACCATCAGGTCTGCCTTGGCTTCCTCGGCGGCCGCACAGACGGTGCGGCCGATGTCGCCGGTGCGGTGCAGGGTCTGCATCTCGACCCCAAAGCCCCGGGCACGCAGCACGGCTTTTTCCAGCACCTCGTCCACCGGGCTCTTGCCGCCCCGGGATGGCGTGATGTCGTACCGCGTCACGTGGACGCCGATCAGGCTGCCGCCGGGGATGTCGCGCACCAGCTCACAGGCCATGCGCAGGGCGTCATCGCCGACGCCGGTGCCGTCCACGGTCACCAGAACGCGGTTGACGTGGCGCACGTAGAGGTCGTCCCGCACCAGCAACATCGGGCGGGTGGAGAGCTGGAAGACGTACTGACTGGTGCTGTTGCTCAGGATCGACTGCAGACGTCCCAGGCCGCGGGAGCCCATCACGATCAGATCGGCGTTGAGCTCATCGGCCACCTTCAGCACGGTCTGCTTGGTGTCCCCCTGGCGGATGATCGTGTTCACATCACCGGGGTTGAGTCCAAGCCGCTGCACGGCTTCGGCCACGATGCCAGCGGCTTTCTGCCAGTGCTCCTGGAAGTCTTCACCCGCCTGCTCGGGCACCACATGCAGCAGGTTGATGCGGGCCTGTCGGCAGGGGGGAATGTCGCGCAGCATGCGCACCATCTCCTCCACATGACCCTTGCCGGAATCGGCGATCAGAAGATTGCGGAACACAGGACAGGTCCAGCTCTGCGGCAGCCTATGGCCGATGGATGGGCAGACAGAGCCCCCTGGTGAAGACCGTGATGCAGAGACAACTCCCTTCCTCCGAGATCGAGACCGGCACTGCTCCCCATCGTGGATGGTGTCTGCGCCGCCGGGTTCTGCCCCAGCACACGGATCACGCTGGCGTGATGTGGCATGGCGCCTATCTGGCCTGGCTTGAGGAGGCAAGGGTGGAGGCGCTGGCGGCGGCAGGCCTGGCGTACCGGGATCTGGCGGCGCGGGGGCTGGAGCTGCCGGTGGTCTCGTTGACGATCGACTACCGCCAGGCCCTGTTGCATGGCGACTCGGTGGAGCTCTGGAGTGAGGTGTTGCCCCGCAGTGGCGTGAGACTTCCCTGGCGTAGCCGCTTTCTGGGGCCGGCGGGAGGACTGGCCGCCGAGGCGCGGGTCGAGCTTGTGCTGGTCGACCTCTCGGCAGGCCCGGAACGTCGCCGGTTGGTGCGTCGCCTCCCGGATGATCTGCACAAGGCGATCGAGCGCCTGGAGGTCGGCCCGGATCAGACTCGTGGATAGTACGCTTGTTCTCTGCGGCGAGCGGTTCGGTGGGGGAGCTGGTGCGTGGGGTTTTTGGCGGCTCCGGCGAGCCACCTCGAGGGTCGTTGGCTGCGCTGCAGGTGTCGAGGCCTGCTGAGCTGCTGTCTGCTGAATCTGCTTCGGCTTCAGTGCTGGCCTCGCCTCAGCCATTGGTGGGCTGGCCGGCGCGGCGGCGGCTCTGGTGGCGGCTCTGGTGCCGCTGCCCAGGCCTGGGCTGGCAGCGATTGCAAGCCCTCGAGCAGGGCTGCGGCTCCCTGGAGGAGGCCTGGCGGGCGCCCCGCCGGCAGTTGGAGGCTCTCCCCGGCTGGGGTGCTCGGCTCGCAGAGCAGGTGGTGGCCTTTCGGCTCTCCTGGGGAGACGATCCCCTTTGTCATCCGGCTTTGCACCGCCGCGAGGATCGCCGCCTGCTGCTGCCCGGTGATCCATCCCTGCCGCCCGCCGTGCGTTGGCTGGAGCGCCCGCCCCTGGCCCTGCACTGGCGTGGGCGGGGCAGTCTCTGGGCGCCGCTGCGGCGTCGTCAGGCGGTGGCGGTGGTGGGCACCCGGCGGCCGTCCCTGCATGGCCTCAGCGTGGCGCGGCAGCTTGGGGAAGCCCTGGCGGGGGCGGGCTGGCCAGTGGTGAGCGGCCTGGCTGAAGGCATCGATGGAGCGGTGCATGACGGTTGCCTGCGCGGCGGCGGAGCGCCGGTAGCGGTTCTGGGTACACCGCTCGATCGGGTCTATCCGCGCCATCACGACCAGCTCCAGCAGCAGGTGGGCGAGCGGGGCCTGCTGGTCACCGAACAGCTCCCCGGTGCGGCGGTGCGGCCGGGCCATTTCGCCGAACGCAACCGCCTCCAGGTGGCCCTGGCCGCCGCCGTGGTGGTGGTGGAGTGCCCCGAGCGCAGTGGCGCCCTGCATTCGGCCGAGCGGGCCTGGCGGGAGGGGCTGCCGCTCTGGGTGGTGCCGGCCGATACGGGCAAGCCGTCTGCCGCCGGCAGCAACCGGCTGCTGGCCCGTGGCGCGACGCCGCTGCTGGAGCCCGGCGATCTGATTTGCCAGCTGGGGCCCGGCCCCCTGGCCCGCAAGGGTGCTGGGCTCCCCACGGCGATCGGCTGCGGGGCTTCGGCAGTCGTCTGCTCGGAACCCGCACAGGCCCTGGTGGAGGCGGTGGGGGCTGGTGCCTCGCTGGAGCAGCTTTGCCATCGCCTCGACCGTCCGGCTGATCAGCTGGTCACCGCCCTGCTGCAGCTCGAACTGGCGGGGGTGCTGCAGGCTGAACCGGGCCTCTGCTGGCGACCCAGCTGAGCTGCGCAGCATCCTGGAACCAGTCAAGGCCGGCCGCGTCGCCGCTCGCCGTTGCGTGGCTCCGTCCAACCCCTTGCGCGTCAGTGCCACGGCCTTGCTGGCGTGGCGCCGCCGCTGCCTGGGGCAGGGAGGCCATGCGACCGACCTCGACTGGTTGCTCGATCTGGCCGGAGGGGTGGCCTGGACAGACCTGCAGGCCCTGCGGCTCCACCCAGACCGGCAGCTAACCCTGCGCCTCTCGCTGGAGGATCTCGCCGCGCTCTGGAACCAGCACCTCGCCACGGCCGTTCCCCTGCAATACCTGGTGGGCCTTTGCCCCTGGCGCGATCTCCAGCTCCAGGTCGCACCAGGGGTGCTGATCCCCCGCCAGGAGACCGAGTTGCTGGTGGAGCTGGCCCTGACGATGGGCCCGCCAACGGACTCCTCCTTGCTCTGGGCTGATCTCGGCACCGGCTCGGGTTGCCTGGCCCTGGCCCTGGCGCGTGCCTGGCCCGCCAGCCGTGGTCTGGCGGTGGACCTGAGCGTTGAGGCCCTGGTGATCGCACGCAACAACTGGCAGGTCAGTGGCGTGCAAGAGCAGATCACCCCCCTGCAGGGCCACTGGTGGGAGCCGCTGCGGCCCTGGTGGGGTCGCCTGGATCTGGTGGTGGCCAATCCTCCCTACATCCCGAGCGCGGTTGTCGACAAGCTCGATCCGGTGGTGCGTTATCACGAGCCCCGCCTGGCCCTTGATGGCGGTGCTGATGGCCTGGCGGCCCTGCGCTGCATTGCCGCCAGGGCTGCTGAGGCCCTGGCACCCGGTGGCCTGCTGCTGCTGGAGCACCACCATGATCAGAGTGCCGCCGTGCTGGACCTGCTCGCCGCCGCCGCTCTGCAGGATGTGAATGCAGCGTCGGATCTGGAGGGGACTCTCCGTTTCGCGCTGGCCCGGCGTGCCCCACAGTCGCCAGCTGCCCGCTAGACCCTGCGCGCCGTCGCGGTTTCCGTCCGCCATTCCGCCATGACCGTGTTCGATGCCCCTGCCCTGGCGGCGCGATTGCAGCAGGGGGGCGCAGCCCTCCTCCCCACCGACACCCTGCCCGCCCTGGCGGCACGGCCGGAGCATGCGGCCCAGATCTGGCGTCTCAAGCACCGGCCCCCGGACAAGCCGCTGATCCTGATGGCGGCGGATCTGGATCAGTTCCGCCGCAGCCTGGCTCTGGTGTGGCAGGAGGAGTGGCTCGCCCTGGCCGAGCAGGGCTGGCCGGGGGCTCTCACCCTGGTGCTGCCGTGCCGCGGCGCCCTGGTGGAGGCGCTCCATCCCGGCGGCCACAGCCTCGGGCTGCGGGTGCCCGACTGTGCGGCCATCCGCTCCCTGCTGCGCTTGAGCGGCCCGCTGGCCACCACCAGTGCCAACCGCTCAGGCGAACCGGCGGCCACCACAGCAGAGGAGGCGGCTGATCAGTTTCCGGACTTGCCCTTACTGGCTCCTCTGCCTTGGCCGGTGGCGTCCGGCCAGGCCAGCTCGGTGGTGGCTTGGAGAGAACCGGGAGAGTGGCACGTGCTGCGCCAGGGTGCTGTACTGCCGACAGCGCTGGGGCACCTCTGAACGATGGCGATTCTGGCCCTGGTGGTGGCGCTGACCATGGCCGTGGTGCACTGGTTTCTGACCCCACTGATGGGGATTGGCACCGAGCTGTTCAACCTGGCGCCCCTGGGTTGGTTGGTGCTGGCCGCCGCTGTCTGGATGTTTGCAGGCGAACGCTGACCAGCTATCAGGGATCAGCGCGCGTCCTCTGTTCTTTCCCAACAGCCAGCCCCGAGCAGCCAGCCCCGAACACTCATCCCCATTCTGAGGGTGTCTGCAGGCCAGTCGCTGCGTGGCGGATACAGTTGCGACCGGCTTCCTTGGCGGCATAGAGAGCCTCATCCGCTTCTCGCAACAGGGTTGTCGAAGTTGCCGGAATCGTCATGGCAGGTGGCGATCCCGATCGAGGTGGTGATGCGCAATGTCGCGATGGATATCGCTGCAACGGCCTGGCGGAGTCGTTCGGCCAGGGTCTCGGCCTGGCAACGGTCGGTGTTGGGGAGAAGGGCCAGGAATTCCTCGCCGCCCCAGCGGGCGAGGGTGTCGGTGTTGCGCAGTTCCGCCTGGCAGCTGCGGCTGAAGGCCACCAGCACGGCATCGCCCACCGCATGGCCGTACTGGTCATTGACGGACTTGAAATGATCCAGATCCAGCATCAGGATCGCCAGCGGGATGCGGTGACGCTGCCACCGCGCCAGTTCGTAACTGGCCAGCTCCTCGAGGCTGCGGCGATTGGGCAGACCGGTGAGGCTGTCGGTGCGGGCCAGCAGCTCGAGTTCGGCGCTGTGGCGCTGCTCCTCCTCGTGGCCGATCTTGCCCAGCAGACGGGCGTAGGCCAGGCTCAGGGCCAGCAGTGCGGTGCTCAGATACAGCACCACCAGCAGCGTTCCGCTGCCGCTCTGTCCCAGGAATTCGCGAGCCTGGAGGCTCTTGGTCGGGATCTGAATGAGCAACACCCAGGGCCAGGCCTGGGGTTCCATGGCCAGGATCCGGCGGCTCGGCCGGATCACGCCTTTGCCTGATTGAACCAGGACCTGCTCGGTATTCAGCGGGTTCACCTGGGCAAAGATGAACAGGCCTTGCTTGTCCACCAGCAGAGAGCCTTGGGTGGCGCGCTCTTGGAACAAGGTGTGCTGGATCGATCGCCAGGTGTCCAGATCCGGTCTTGCACTCCAGCCATCTGGAGCACTTCTGGTTCTGAATCCGGGTGTGTTGCTGTTGATCAGATGGCCTTGAGCATCGAGAATCGCCGTCAGTGCAGATGTGTGGTGAAGCTGAAGGATCCGGCGTTGTTCCTGCAGCAATGGGCTGAGAAGAACATGCACCAGCATGACAAATCGAACCTTCCCCGTTGCATCGGCCTGGGGAACGGCCAACGCCAGTAGGGGTTCACAGCCTTGATTGGCCACCTTGTGGTGATACACGGAGCTGACGACAAACTGCCCGGCGGGCAAGGACCATGCTTTGGCCAGCAAGGAGGGATGCTCGTGGGTGATCTCTCCACAGGTTGTGGATGTGTTCCGCTCGGATGGCAGCCGAGGGGATACCAGGCCCGTCATGGTCTCCTGCACCACCGCTGTCCCCTGCCGGTTGATCAGGCTGAAGGCGCTGTAGCGGCCATAGGACTCCATGAAGGTGTGGAAGATTCCGTTCAGGACCAGCAGCCGATCCGGTGAAGGGTTGTTCACAGCTTCTCGGACCCGTGGCAGTTGGCTGATGACCCGAATGTCAGCCAGGGTTTCGAAGAAGCGCCAATTGAGGTCCCGTCTGGATTCCTGCAGAGCTCCCTGGGCTTCTGCTCGCAGAGTGGCCAGCTCGGCTTCTTCGATGGAGTGCACCAATGGCCAGATCCCGAGGCTGAGGAGACCGCTCAGCAGGGCCACGATCGGCAGGAACTCCTGCAGCAGGCGCCGTGGTCGCAGGGCCCGTGACAGATTCGGCTTCCACGGCAAGGGCAAGCCCAGCCCTGAACCGTCTTCCCCTGCCGGACTCATGGTTGTCTACCGGCGACGCAACGCAACCTCATTGGCTTGAGAGAGCTTCTTGAGCCTCCCCATGACGATCTGATTCGGTCGTGGCGCCGATCGGAGGCAAGAGAGCACCGGACAACCACTCAGGCCTCCATTGTTCGGGCGGCAAGGGTTTGCCAATCAGATAGCCCTGAATCACCTGGCAGCCGGCATTGCGAAGCCACTGCAGTTCTTCAGGAAATTCCACTCCTTCGGCGACGGTTGTGAATCCCATTTTTTCGGCCATGTCGAGCACGGAATGCACGATCACCTGAGCCTTGGGGTTGGTGTGGATGCCGCGCACGAAACTCTGATCCACCTTGAGCGTATCGAAGCTGAAGTGCTGTAGATAGGAGAGCGACGCATAGCCGGTGCCGAAGTCGTCGATGGCGATCTGGATGCCTTGCTTCTGGAGTTCCTGGAAACAGTGGGCCGTTGCCATGGTGTTCTCCACCAGCACGCTTTCGGTGAGTTCCAGTTTCAACAGGGCCGGGGGGATGCCGGCACGCTCCACGATGCCCAGCAGCTTGGCCACGAACTGAGGTTCCAGAAGTTGATGGGCCGTCACGTTCACGGCAATCTGGATCGGCTGACCGCCTGCCTGCAGCCAGTGGTGAATCTGTTGACAGGCGGTTTCGAGAATCCAATCCCCCAGCTCCACGATGAAGCCCGAATGCTCCGCCAGGGGGATGAAATCGCAGGGGGGAACCGTGCCGTGCTGGGGTGATGTCCAGCGGATCAGGGCCTCGGCCGATCGGATCTTTCCCTGGCTCAGATTCAGCAGCGGCTGATACACCAGTCTGAATTCTCCGTTGGCCAGCGCACGGGAGAGATCGAAGCGCTGACGACTCAGCAGCTGGAACTGGCCCTCGCGGAGGATGGTCACCTGCCGCTGCAGAATCTCGTAGACGCCATAGAGATCCACCGGATCGATGCTCTGCATCAGATTACTTTCGGTGATCAGGCCCACCAGTTCGCCGTCATCATTGGCCACCACCATCCGCCTGATGCGAAGTTTCTGCATCCGATCCCGCACGGCGGCCAGGTCGTCGGCGGGGTGAATACAGGCGAGAGGGGCGCTCATCACCTCGTCGACCCGCGTTGTGCTGATGGCGAGCGCAAGTCGGCGCATCTGGAGGATGTCGCGTTCGGTGAGAATGCCGATCGGGCGTTCACGGCTGGGCCCACGTCGGCCGGGGATCGGTTCCGTCACCACCACGCAGCTGATTCCCCGCAGCGCCATGGTCTGAATGGCCTGCCGCAGTGTGTCCTGGGGGCGCACCGTCACAACGGTGGTGCTCATCACTTCCACCGCCTGTCGAAACCGCAGGAAGAAGGTCTCCTTCAGGACACGATTGAGGCTGGTGATGGTGACGATGCCCGCTGGCTGGTTCCGTTCGTCGACGATCGGCAGGTGGCGGATCCGCTGCCGGCGCAGCAGGCTCATGGTCGCCAGGATGTCGAGGCATTCATGCCGCTGCCTGCTGATCACCGGATGGGTCATCACCGCACCCAGCAGGATCTCGTTGGGGGGCCGGTCGCTCAACGCCCACCGCACCGCGTCCCGTTCGGTGAGAATCCCGACCAGTTGCTGCCCTTCCAGCACCAGCACGCAGTTGCCGGTGAGCTGTTCCTCGTCCGTTGAGGCGTCGCTCGCCTCTCGAAGGCTGGAACGCATCGCTTCCAGGGCAGCCTCCAGGCTCGCCGTGGTGGGCAGGGTGGGGGGAACCGGCAGGACGCGCCCTCATGCTCAGGCAGCACCGGAGGAGGCAGCTCTTGGTCGTTGGCCATCGAACCGGTGGGCACCAGGACAGAGGGTCCAGATAGGTCTGGTCTGTGATCATCCTGGCCCTTCAGTGGCCCATGGGGGTGTGAGCTGCGGCTGGCTGCGACGATGGTGACGTGGTGCCCTTGACCCTTGACTGTCCGCACCGGGCGCCGAAGACCCATGGCTGAACTGCACATCCTTCGGCCGAAGGGCTTCATCAACGCCGATACCGGTGCCGATCTGCGTGACCGTATTCACAGCCTCACGGTGGGCGATCCCCGCTCTGTGCTGATCGACTGCGGCGCCATCACCTTCATGGACAGCAGCGGCTTCTCCTGCCTGATCACCGCACTCAAGATGCTGCGCCGGCAGGGGCAGGAGCTCTTCCTCTGCAGCCTCAGCAGTCAGCTGCGAGTGATTCTGGAGACCACCGGCACCATCCAGGTGTTCCGGATCTTCCCCAGCAGTGCCGAGTGCCTGCTGCATGTCGAGCAGACAGGTTTTCTGGAGGATGGCGAGCGGTCGTAGCCTGCCAGTTGAGGGCCCAGACTCAAGCGATTGCGTCAGATCGTTCCTCGGGCCGCCGTGGTCCGTGCCTGAACACGGACTCCAGGAACGCACCTGTTCGGGGAGTCAGGAAGCCGGCTAACGGATTTGAACCGATGACCTTCGCTTTACAAAAGCGCTGCTCTACCGCTGAGCTAAGCCGGCAAGGGCCGGGCCCTCAGGCCCGAGCTGACTTTATCGCTCCCCCAGCGCCCATAGGAGCAGTTGGGTGCGGTTGCGGCAACCGGTCTTGGCCAGCAGGTTCGAGATGTGGCTCTCGACGGTGCGCGGACTCACCACCAGCACAGCGGCGATGCCCTTGTTGCTGAAGCCACAGCGCAGCTGCTGCAGCACCCGCTGTTCCGCCCGGGTGAGCGGAGACAGGGGGAAAGCAGCGGTGTTGGTGCAGAGAGCCATCGATCCGGGTTGAGCTGTCTGCAGGATTCCCCAGGGCGGACAGGCTCAGCGTTCTGGCGGCTCAGCAATGCGCTGGCTCAGCCTTCCGCTTGCTCAGCGACGGCGGTCAGGGGGACGGCACGGGCTCGCTTGATCGGCAGGTTGGCCACCAGGGCGGTGACGCGGTCTTCGGTTTCAAGGCTGACATCGCCCCCCTCCACATCGATCTCCACGTAGCGGGACACCACCTCAAGGATCTCGCTCCGCATCTTCTCGAGCAGCTCCGGGTTGAGGTCGCTGCGGTCGTGGGCCAGCACCAGCTGCAACCGCTGCTTGGCCATGGTGGCGCTGGCGGGCTGACGACCCAGCAGTCGGTTGATGAAATCGCGCAGGGTCATCGGTTCAGAAAATCCGGGTCTGCATGAGTCGGCCGAGCTTGGCCCGCAGGCCCTGTCCCTCCTTGGCCGGATCGATCAGGGGGACGGTCTCGCCCCGCAGCCGCCGGGCGATGTTGTGGTAGGCCTTGGCGGCCGGTGAGCCGTTGCCGTTCAGGGTGAGCGGCTCGCCCCGGTTGGTGGAGACGATCACCTGCTCGTCCTCGAGAACCAACCCCAGGAGCGGGAGCGCCAGGATGTCGGTGACATCGCTCACCGCCAGCATCTCCTGGTTGAGCATCATCTTGGGCCGCACCCGGTTGAGCACCAGCTGGATCGGCTCAATCCCCTGGGTGTTGAGCAGCCCGATCACCCGATCGGCATCCCGCACGGCGGACACCTCCGGGGTGGTCACCACAATCGCCTCGCGGGCCGCGGCGGCGGCATTGCGGAAGCCGTCTTCGATACCGGCGGGGCAGTCGATCAGCACGATGTCGAAGCGCTCGGCCAGCAGGGCGACGATCCGCTGCATGTCCTCCGGGGTGAGCCACTCCAGCATCCGCGGGTTGCCCGCCGGCAGAAGAGCCAGGTTGGGTTCCTGCTTGTGCTTCACCAGCGCCTGCTCCAGGCGGCAGGTCTCGGCGAGCACCTCCTGGGCGGTGTAGACGATCCGGTTCTCGAGCCCCAGCAGGAGATCGAGGTTGCGCAGGCCGAAATCGGCGTCCAGCACAGCGGTGCGGGAGCCCTGGCGGGCCAGAGCGATGCCCAGGTTGGCGGTGAGGGTCGTCTTGCCCACTCCGCCTTTTCCAGAGCAGATCAGGATGATGCGCGTCGGGGCGGCGGTCACGGCACTGGCTGGCGTTGCAGCAGGTTAAGGCCATCACCAGGCACTGGTGGTGCTGCCTGATGCGGGCCACCGGACCCGGACCCCGATAGAACGGGGTTCCTTCCCTTCCCCCTGCCCGGGATAGACGCGTGGCCGAATCGACAGCCGCATCGCCGCCGGTGCCGATCCGCAGCCATCAGCACCTGATCGTGATGCCGGACGACGGAGCCGATGCGGTGGTGGCGCTGATCGACCAGGCCCGTTCGGAGCTGCGTCTCAAGCAGTTCAAGCTCCAGTCCGAGGCGGTGGAGCAGGCCCTGTTGCGGGCGCAGCAGCGGGGCGTGCAGGTGCGCGTGATGCTCAATCCCCACACCTCCGGCGGCGACCGCTGGAACGACGAGACCTACGCCCGCCTGCAGGGCTGGGGGATTGCCGTGGCCTGGACCAGCGAGGCCTTTCCGGTGACCCATGAGAAGTCGCTGGTGGTGGATCGCGACTGTGCCCTGATCGCCACCTTCAACCTCTCAGACAAATATTTCACCCAGACCCGCGACTACGGCGTGGTCACCTACGCGGCGCCGGTGATCGAGCAGGTGATCGCTGGCTTCGAGGCCGACTGGAACCGCACCTTCTTCCAGCCCGATCTCTCCGTGGGCCTGGTGTGGAGCAGCATGCACAGCCGAGGCCAGATGGCCCGCATCGTTGACGCCGCCCGTCGCACCCTCTGGATCCAGCATCCCAAGTTCGTGGATGCGGTGATCCTCGAGCGCATCCTGTCGGCGCGGGAGCGGGGCGTGAAGGTGCGGGTGCTGTGCGGCGGCAAGCACGGCATCAGTGATTGGGACATCTACGACACCTTCTCCTCCCTGCGGGTGATGCGGCGCTTCGGGGTGAAGGTGCGCCGGCAGAGGCACCTCAAGCTGCACGCCAAATTGATCCTGGTGGATGGGGCCTTTGCCCAGACCGGCTCGATGAACATCGACCGCAGCGCCTTCGACCTGCGGCGTGAACTCGGCATCGAGAGTGATGCCCCCGCGGTGGTGCAGCGCCTCAAGGCCACCTTCGAGGCCGACTGGGACCAGGCCTGCAAATACGAGGCTCCCGACCCGCTGGATCCGAGCCTGCATGAGGCGGGTGAGCTGCCGCCCGATCCCCACTTCGTGCACGACTGATGGGTGCCCCTCCTGAGGGCGTGGTCCTCCCTGATCGGGATCCCAATGACGAGGATCTCGCCCTGGCCCCGCCCCCCGGGCTGGGGGCCCTCTTCGGCGGCATGCTCCAGGTCGCCCTCTCCTCCTTCGGCGGTGGCCTGTCGGCCTGGAGCCAGCGGATTGTGGTGGAACAGCGTCGCTGGATGAGCAATGAGGCCTTCATCACCGGGCTCACGGTGGCCCGTCTGTTTCCTGGGCCGAATCAGATCAACATGGCCATCTACATCGGCACCAGGTTTGGCGGCCTGCCCGGCGCTCTGGTGGCCCTGGCCGGCATGTTGCTGGTGCCCTTCACTCTGCTGATGCTGGTGGGGCTGGCCTACTTCCAGCTGCATGGGCTGCCGGCGGTGGATCGGGTGCTTGCCGGCGTGGTGGCCGCCGCCGCCGGCATGGCCCTGTCGATGGGGTTCAAGATCCTGCACACCTATCTGAACGACCGCATGGCCCTGCTGCTGGCGGCCGTCACCTTCCTGGCCCTGACCCTGGGGCATCTGCGCCTCGTTCCGGTGGTGCTGGTCCTGGGTCCGCTGGCGATGGCCTGGTACTGGCCCCGTCCAGGCACAACTCCATCGGGCCCTTCCTGATGCCGCCTCTGATCTGGGTGTCCCCATCGACCCACCTTCTGACCACGGCTCAGGCCTGCACTCCCGCGTCCCTTTCGGATCTGGGCACCTTGCTGCGCGTGATCGGTGAGTTTCTGTCGTTGTCGCTGTTTTCCCTGGGGGGCGGCAACACCCTGCTGGCCGAATACCACCATCTCAGCGTCGAGCAGTTCTGCTGGCTCACCAATGCCCAGTTCGCCGATCTCTACGCCCTGGCCGAGGCGGCGCCCGGACCCAGCTCGATGATCGTGGGCCTGCTTGGCCTGGGGGCGGCCCAGCGTGAGGGTCCCTTCTGGGCGTTGCTGTCGGCCTACGGCGCCGAATGCGCCATCCTGCTGCCCTCCACCCTGCTGATGGTGCTGGCCTGTCTGGGTTGGCAGCGCTTCCGCACTTCCCCCTGGCGTGTGTCCTTTGAGCGGGGTCTGGGGCCGATCACCCTCGGCATCCTGTTCGCGGTGGGCCTGAAAATCCTCCACACCGCCGATAACAACCCCCCCGGGGTTGTGGTGTCTGTGGTGGTGTGTGTGCTGATGCTGCGCACCCGGATCTCCCCCCTGTGGTTCATGGCGGTGGCCGGGGTGCTGGGCGGCTTCGGGCTGATCAACCGCTGAACCGCTCGGCTGCGCTCAGTCTCCCCCCGGGCCGCAGCAGCTGGGGGCCGGCGGGATCGATCCGGATCGTTCCGTCCATCAACCGGGCTTCCTCCGCCAGGCCAGGCGGTGGCGGCTCCGCAGGGCCCCGGGCCACGGCCGCGGCGATGCGCAACTGCAGGGGCCGCAGCTGCAGGGCCACGATCCGGGCCCGGTCATCGCCCTGGCAGCCGGCATGGGCCACGCCCCGCAGCCGGCCCCAGACCAGCACATCGCCGGCGGCGCTGATCCGGGCTCCGGGGTTCACGTCCCCCAGTAGCAGCACCGAGCCGGGGGCCTGCAGATGATCCCCGGAGCGCAGGGTGCCCCGATGGATCAGGAATTCGAGCTCCTGGCCGGTTGTGCAAGCCACTGCTGAGGCAGGGATCTCGCCGGGATCGGCTCCAAGCTCAGCGTTCCGCGGTGGCGGCGGCCAGCCGCTCTCGACGCCGAGGGCGGCCGCGGCCACCAGGGTGTCGTCGCTGCGGCTGACGACCCGCAGCAGGGCGTGCCCTGCCGTGTCCAGCAGCTCCTGGATGGCCCGCAGCTGCGGCAGGGTGAGGCTCAGATCCAGTGCCTCCAGTTCCACCCAGCCCGGTGGCGGTGAGGCCCCAAGGGCATAGCGCACCTCCTCGACGCCGCTGGCCCCATCAGGCGTCGCATTCAGCACCAGCCGGTGGGGCTGGCCCGGAGCCTCCGCCAGGAACACCGCTGCCATCCGTTCCGGATTCGATTGGGGCGAAGGCTAGGTGTGCAGTTCCGCCAGGCGCTGCTGCAAGGGCTCGCGTACCTCCGCAGGATGGATCAGCCAGGCCTGCTCCACCGGTTGGATCAGGCTTCGCACCAGGGGCGACCGGGTTTCGAGCGCCTCAAGCCGTTCCCCATCCCAGAGCCGCAGCCCCCCTTTGTAAGGGTGATAGCCCCGGTTCTGGCTCTGCTGCAGCCCGCAGCAGCGTTCCGCCACCAGCTGCTGGCGCCGGGCCATCCCCTGCACCTCGGCCAGCAGCTCCAGTCGCTGGGTGCTGGCCAGATCGCTCACGTCGGTGGCCTTGAGCAGGCGCCGATCCAGCAGACGGGCACAGGGCTCCCTGAGCTCCTCGGGCCCCTCTTCCCGCCAGCGCAGCAGGTGATAGCCGCAGCGCAGGTCGTCGTTGGCCAGGTAGGTCTCCAGGTCCAGCTCGTCGCTGTGCCACAGCCAGCGGCCCATCACCGTGTCGCTGAACACCTGCCCTGGACCCAGCCGCCGCGCCACGGCGATCACCTGGCTGAGCAGCCAGTTGCACACCACGTTGAGACGGTGGTTGTAGACGCTGCGATACATCAGCTGGCGCACCACCAGGTAGTGCTCCACCGCCATCAGCCCCTTGGGGTGAAGGGCGAGGTTGCCGTCGGGCGCGAGCGTCAGGGCCGCCAGGATGCGTTCGAGATCGAGCTGGCCGTAGCGGATGCCGGCGCTGTAGCTGTCCCGCACCAGGTAGTCGAGGCGATCGCAGTCGAGCTGGCTGCTCACCAGGGCCCCGATCGCCTGGCGGGGATAGCGGCCGTGCTCCAGCAGATCCGCCACCGCATCGGCGGTACCGGCGCCCTCCGCATCGAGGCGCTGCCGCAGAGCCGGGTGATCCCGCACCAGCCGCGCAGACCAGCGCTCGTGGCGCAGCCCGAACATGTCCTCGCCGGTGTGGCTCAAGGGGGCGTGGCCCAGGTCGTGGAGCAGGGCCGCGGCAAACAGCACCGCCTTGTGCTCCTCCAGGGAGGGGTCGTGGCGGATCAGCCGCTGCAGGGCGAGGCGGGCCAGATGCAGCACGCCGAGGGAGTGGGTGAAGCGGCTCGATTCGGCACCGTGAAAGGTGAGGAACGCCGGTCCAAGCTGGCGGATCCGGCGCAGCCGCTGGAACGGTGCGGTGTCGATCAGGTCGATCGCCAGGGCTTCGGCCGGATCCTGCCGATCCAGCTGGATGGCCCCATGCAGGGGATCGTGATAGGTGCGCTGGCCCATCACTGGGCCTGGGTCGGCGCTTGTGCCTGCTGGATCTGGTGGGTCAGCAGCCGCTGGGCCTCCTCCAACCAGGTGTCGTCCTCCCCCCCCGGATCGAGCGGTTCCGGCGCCCTTAGCTCCAGATCAGGCCGAATGCCCTGGTTCTGGATGTCGCGACCATCCGGGGTGAGGTAGCGGGCCACCGTCACCGCCAGACCGCTGCCATCTCCCAGGGGAATCAGGGTCTGGATCAGGCCCTTGCCGAAGGTGCGGCTGCCCACCAGCCGGCTGCGCTCCTGGTCCTGCAGGGCGCCGGCCAGGATCTCGCTGGCACTGGCCGTACCGCCGTTCACCAGGGTGAGCATCGGGCCGTCGTAGAGCACGCCGAGATGGGCCTGTTGGCGGTCCCCGATGCCGCCGCGGTCTTCGGTCTCCACGATCACGGACCCATTGAGCAGGTCGTCGGCCACGGCGAGCCCGGCGCTCACCAGTCCGCCGGAGTTGTTGCGCAGATCGAGGATCAGGCCTTCGATGTCCTTGCCGGTGAGGTCGGCGATCGCCTGCTGCACCAGTTCCGGCACCGGTTCACTGAACTGGGTGATGCGCAGGTAGCCGAGGGTGAGGTTGCCCTGGCGCAGCCGTTTGCTGCGCACCGGCCGCAGGTCCACCTGGCGCCGCTCCAGTTCGACCTCCCGCTCCTGACCCTGCGGGTCCCGCAGCTGTACCAGAACGGTGCTGCCGGAAGCGCCCCGCAGCCGGGTTGCGGTCAGATCGAGTCCCAGCCCAGTGGTGTCGAGGCCATCCACGGCCAGCACCTCCGTACCGCTGGCGATGTGGGCATCGGCAGCCGGAGAGCCGTCCAGCGGGGCGATCACGACGATCTGTTCGTCGTCGGCACGCAGGCCAAGCTGCAGGCCCACGCCGGTCACGGTGCCCTGCTGGGTGGCGGATTGCAGGGTGCTGAATTCGGCGGGTCGCAGCAGGCGGGTGTAGGGGTCGTCGAGTGGGGTCAGCATCGTTTCGATGGCCGCGTAGGCGTCCGCCGAGCTGCTGATCGGCTGCTCCAGGGCCTTCTGCCGCAGCCTGCGCCAGTGAATCGGCACGAAGCGGCCGGGATCCACGTAGCTCTGGTTCACCAGCCGCCAGGCTTCCACCACCAGTTGCTGGGCGTCGTTGAGGGCCAGTGCCGCCGGGGCGCTCCAGGGCGCCAGCAGCAGGACGAGCAAGAGGGTGAGCCCAAGCCCCCGTCCCAGCCGGCGCTGCCAGGGTTCACGTGCCCACGCCAGCCAGGGCCTGCGGCTGGGCGGGCTCTGCGACGGGATTCGGTTCGGCGGGGGGGACTGCCGTTGCGCGCTCACGGAGGGTTTCGGGCGGTCGGTAGACTCTCGCAACCAAAGCCGCCCGCTGCATGGCGAATTCCTCTCCTGCCGCAAAGTCGTCACCTGTATACGACTGGTTCCAGGAGCGCCTGGAAATCCAGGCGATCGCCGACGACATCTCCGCCAAGTACGTGCCACCGCACGTCAATATCTTTTATTGCCTTGGCGGCATCACTCTGGTCTGCTTCCTGATCCAGTTCGCCACTGGGTTTGCGATGACCTTCTACTACAAGCCCACGGTCGCTGAGGCCTACTCTTCGGTTCAGTACCTGATGACGGATGTCAGTTTTGGCTGGCTGATCCGTTCGGTCCACCGTTGGAGCGCCTCGATGATGGTGCTGATGCTGATTCTTCATGTGTTCCGCGTCTATCTCACCGGTGGTTTCAAACGTCCCCGTGAGCTCACCTGGGTCACTGGCGTCACCATGGCCGTGATCACCGTGTCGTTCGGTGTCACCGGCTACTCGCTCCCCTGGGATCAGGTGGGCTATTGGGCCGTGAAGATCGTCAGTGGCGTTCCGGCAGCCGTTCCTGTGGTGGGCGACTTCATGGTCGAACTGCTGCGGGGTGGTGAAAGTGTCGGCCAGGCCACGCTGACCCGCTTCTACAGCCTGCACACCTTTGTGATGCCCTGGCTGCTGGCTGTCTTCATGCTCATGCACTTCCTGATGATTCGCAAGCAAGGAATCTCTGGTCCCTTGTGATCCAGGCCGGTCCAGGCCACCCTTGGCCTGGGCTCCGGTTTGCGAAGTGTTGCAATCCAGCAGGACTGGTCTGGCTTGCTGCCTCCCTCGAGCCTGTCTCCTTCCTAGCTTTCAACTCCAGGTTCACGCCGGCTTGCCGGCTCCCCTTTCACGGCCTCCGTCATGCACATCCTCAAGAAGCCTGACCTCACCGATCCCAAGCTGAGGGCCAAGCTGGCCAAGGGCATGGGCCACAACTATTACGGTGAACCAGCCTGGCCCAACGATCTCCTCTACATCTTCCCGGTGGTGATCCTGGGCACCATCGCCTGTGTGGTTGGGCTCGCCGTGCTTGATCCCGCCATGCTGGCGGATAAGGCTGATCCCTTTGCCACTCCTCTCGAAATTCTGCCGGAGTGGTACCTGTACCCGGTTTTCCAGATCCTGAGGGTTGTGCCCAACAAGCTGCTGGGCATTGCTCTGCAGACGATGGTTCCCCTCGGCTTGATGCTGATTCCCTTCATCGAGAGCTTCAACAAGTTCCAGAATCCCTTCCGTCGCCCGGTCGCCATGGCAGCGTTTCTGTTCGGCACCGTCTTCACGATTTATCTCGGCATTGGAGCCGCTTTGCCGATCGACAAATCTCTGACCCTCGGCCTGTTCTGATCAGCTGCTATAACGACGAGCAAACAGTCTGCTACTAATGAAGCCCCGGTAGATTCCGGGGTTTTTTCATGCAGCGAATTAGTTGCACGTGCATCGCTCGCTATCTGACCAGGCTGGGTTGCGCTGCTCTTTCTTCAAGGGGTCTCAATATCAATCAGGCTCACCTGGCTGGGGTTGACTCGCAGCATGTGGTGCAGCAGCAGAAAGCCCACGATCGTCCAGGTCTGGTAGGTACGTGCCTGCTGACCCACCCAGGTGCCGGTGGGTCCGTCGAAGTACTCGGCCCATTGCTGACGCGGCAGCTGGTTGAGCTGGGCCCAGTAGCACTCTTCCATCATGGCCCGCATCTGACCCATCAGCAGCACGTCCGCCTCGGGGTGGCGCTGCTCATGCAGAAGCACAGCACCGGCCAGATACCAGAGCAGACTGGGCCAGTGCCCGCCGTTGTGATAACTCCAGGGCCAGTTCTTTGGGTCTGATCCCGTTTTATTCATCCATTCGTCGGCCTCCATGGGGGGATGGCAGATGCGCATCGGCATCTGCGCCATCAGATGTTCGCGGTTGTGCAGCACCAGCCGGAACAGGGCCCGCTGCTGGGGTGCCGTGATCAGGCCGAACAGACAGGCGAGGGAGTTGCCGAGGCTGTAGAAGCGGAAGTCCGGCCGGCCGGTGCGCATATTGCCGATCAGGTAGCCGCCCCGGTTCTCGAGCCAGTCCTGCAGCCAAGGGGGGATCACCTGAGGCTGCACATTGAACTCGTTCTCGTGCTGGTGGTCGCCGTACTGCTCGGTGGGCCGGCGCCGCAGAACCTGTACCGTTTTGCTGGTCACCCAGTAGTGCTTCAGCAGGAAGGATCGCAGATCATGCATCCACTCCTGGGTGAGTTCGATCCGCTGATGCAGCAGTCGGCTCATGCGGTCACGCTGGGCCAGTTCCATCAGGTGGCAGCAGCTGCGCAGGCAGCCGTAGAGGAGCACCTCCACCTCCAGCGGGTTGCCCCAGACATCCATCGGACGATCAATCATGAAGGCACAGTCCGGCACGAACAGCACGGGCGTGCCCTCAAAGGTGGGATGCAGCACCAGGTCCAGCAGCAACTGCACGCCGCGTTGCACCTGCTGACTGGCACCGAATTCCATGTCACGGCTGCGCTTCACATACAGCCAGCAGAGGATGGGCCACCACAGGCTGGCGTCGACTGAGGTGATCCGTCCGATCGATCGCTGGCCGTAGTCGGCCAGCACGACCCCGTCCTGCTCCACAAAGCTGGTGGGAAACACACCGCGGGTCTTGATGTCGTTGCTCTGCAGTTCCAGCGAGACAGAGAGGAAGTTGCGCACCACCTCAAAACGGCCCTGCAGCAGCAGGTAAATCATCACCGGCACGTTGTCCCGCAGGAACACCTCGCCGTAATTGGCCTCTCCGGAGCGGCGCGGATGGTCGAGCGCGGCCACCGATCCCACCAGTTCACCCTTGACCCTCACCAGGGTGCGCTCGAAGTGCTCCTGGGCGCGGATCACCACGGCGTCTTCTTTGGAGCTGGGCCGAACCCTTTGGTGCTGTTGGCTGAACGGTCGGGACACGGGCCTCCATGGGAGCTTGGGCCAACGGTAGAAACGTTGTACCGGCCATGAACCACGGCTGGAACAATTCAGGAATGCATGGGGCCTGATCGCTGCAGCAGAGCTTTCCATGCGCACAGCTGCTTCGGCGCAGCCCTGCAAGGTTTAAGAAGGAGGTCTCAGGTCCAAGAAGGAGATCTCAGGGCCAGGGCTGGATCCGTAGCTGGCGATGTGGTCCAGGCCTGGATCGGGAGCTTGGACTTGGGTTGTGTCTGCGACTGCAGCTGTCTTGGCATGCAACAAAGGTTCAGACGTCCCTGCCCCGCTCGCGTCTGAGTCTGAGCGGAGGTCCGCCCAGCCTGTCGACCAGATCAGGGTGCTCAGGGGTTCCGGGTTTTGTCCGACCATCCCTGCCTTCCCCTTTCTCTGTTTCCTGCCTGTTCCCCTCTGGCGCTTGATTCGTCGCTGCTCCAGGCCCCTGTGCCTTCCAATGAAGATGCTTCGGCCGGCGCCGGTCCGGCTGAGCTGGCTTTCAGAGGTCGGGACTGCCAGGCAAGCGGTGAAAGGCCCCATCAGTGGGGGCTTGCGCAATCGAAGGTGAATGGGGTATGGTTTTGGACTGCGCAGCACACCGGGAGCGAGAGCACCGGTGGAAACGCAGAGTCTTCGGTGCCGCGAGGCACTGAGGGCGAGTGCCGTTTGCCTGGAAGGGTGAAGGGTGCGTGCTTACGACGAAGGAGGCGCGAGCCACCGGTGTTGTAGGTTTCCTGAGTCGCTGAGAGGCGACGCGCCGAGACGACCCGGAGCCGAGAGGCCAAGGGAGTGGAGGCAGCACCTGGACAATTGAAAAGTTTAGGAACTGACGCTTCTACCGCGTCATTTTGATCGGATCGAACGGTTCTGAGTTCGCAGTGGACCAGCCTTGTGCTGGCGCCAGTGTGGAGTCAAAGCCCGTTTGATGCGGTGTCGAGGATGACGAAACGAGCGGTAGAGGTGTGAGGTCCCGTCAAACATTTTAAGCGACGGGAACCTGCGGTGATGTGGTGCTGCCTTGAGGTCTCACGCCTTGGGTCAGAACTGGGTGAAAACCAGCTGTGGGTGACTGAAGCGAACCGGATCTGAGATCTGGGAAAGTCACGGGATTGTGAAGCGAACCGAAAGGAAAGAACCATGAGGAGAGATCCAAATGGAGAAGTCCAGAAGGAAGGCTAAATAATTGTGTGCACTCTCGAACCCTTTCGGTCAGTCGAAAGGTGGTCCCAACTGAAGACTGTGCGCCAGTGCAGGATTTGGGTGAGCGACAAACTTCTCTGCGATGAAAGCTCAAGCGAAAGTTTAGAGCT